>NZ_QTYG01000010.1:0-75480 GCF_003462045.1 Ruminococcus sp. AM31-15AC
CGCTGTGAAAGTATGTGGGCAAGAATGAAAGAAGAGCTGTTCTACAGCCGTGAGGACAAGCCGGAGAACTACACTATGAAAGAGTTGAAGACCATGATCTGGAGATATTTTATGAGTTACTGGGCCAACAGAAGAATCTGCACCGCCAACGGTGGTCTGCCTCCGGCAGCCCGAAGAAAGCTCTACTATGATCATATCTTTCTCGTTGCATAATTCTTGTTCGAATAAAATGTGTCAAGTGATATTGACAAAACCAGTGCGAACTGGATTGATGTTGAGGATTACAACAGATTTCTGAAAGAGTACGCAAAGGCTGATACAAGTATGTTCGGACATCCCGTAACCCGTACAAAAATGGGCGAATACAAGATTGAGGGTAAGTATCAAGACCACTCTATTGCCGCAAATCAGACCTACGGCACAAGCCGTATGAGCAGTTATCATATCTTTGAAAATCTGCTCAATCAGCGTGATGTGGTTATCCGTGACAGAAAAGAGGTTGACGGAAAGGTATATTATGAGGTCAATGCAAAGGAAACACAGCTTGCAAAAGAAAAGGCAAGACAGATGAAGGAAGCCTTTAAAAGCTGGGTATGGGAAGATATTGACCGCCGTGAAAAGTATGTTGAAAGGTACAATGAGCTTTTCAATGCAATTCGTGGCAGAGAGTATGACGGTTCACACCAGACATTTCCCGGTATGAACCCTGCAATTAAACTGCGACCACATCAGGAGAACGCTGTACTGCGTGGAAAGTTGGGCGGCAATACGCTTCTTGCTCACTGTGTAGGTGCAGGCAAGAGTTTTGAGATGATTGCAACAACAATGGAAAAGAAAAGGCTGGGACTTATCAACAAAGGCTGTGTTGTAGTTCCGAAGCACCTTACCTTGCAGATGGCAAGCGAGTGGATGAGATTGTATCCAAACGCAAAACTGTTGGTTGCCCGTCCCGAAGATTTTACAAAGGACAACCGACAGAAATTTATCGCCCGTTGCGTGACAGGAGATTATGACGCAGTAATTATGTCTTTCACACAGTTTGAAAGAATACCGATGTCAGACCAGTCCCGCAAGCAGTTTATGGAGCGTGAGCTGAACGAAATTATGGATGCTCTTGAGGAAGTCGATGATACCGACAGAGTTTCCGTAAAGGCTCTTGAACGTCAGAAAAGGCAGATTGAGGAACGCTTGGAAAAGCTGTTGTCCTCCAAAAAGGATAACTCCCTTTGCTTTGAAAAGCTGGGATTTGATTACCTTGTCTGCGATGAGGCTCACAACTACAAGAACTGCTTTGTAACAACAAAAATGTCAAACGTTGCAGGTGTGCAGACAACAGCCGCACAGAAGTCAGAGGATATGCTTATGAAAACGCAGTATCTCAATGACAAGTACGGCTGTAACAATATCCTCTTTGCAACAGGAACTCCCGTCAGCAATTCAATGGTAGAGTTTTACGTTATGCAGAGATACCTCCGCCCCGATTTGCTTAAAAACGCAGGACTCCAGACCTTTGACGATTGGGCGAGTACATTCGGTGAGGTGGTGTCACAGCTTGAAATCAAGCCTGCGGGCAACGGCTTTCAGATGAAGAACCGTTTCAGCAAGTTTGTGAATATTCCTGAGCTTATGCAGATGTATAAGGAATTTGCAGATATTCAGACGCCTGATATGATTAAACTCCCTGTGCCGAAGCTGAAAACAGGAGAGCCGATTGTTGTTACTGCGAAACCCGATGACAGACAAAAGGCATATATGAAAGAGCTTGCGGCACGTTCCGAAGCTATCCACAACGGCAATATTGACCCGTCAGTTGACAATATGCTGAAAATAACGCACGAAGCAAGGCTTTTGGGACTTGATTCACGCTGTATTTTCAAGGAAGCAGAGCCTACTCCCGACAGTAAGGTTATGAAGCTGCTTGATAACCTTGAACAGAACTACCGTGACACTATGGAGCAGAAAGGCGTACAGATTGTATTCTGCGACATTGCAATCAACGAGGATTCGGAACATTTCTCGGTATATGAAGCAATCAAGGCTGACCTTGTGAAGCGTGGTATTCCGAAAGAGGAAATCTGCTTTGCAGGTGACGCACAGACGGATAAAGCGAGAGCCGAAATGTTTGAACAGCTCCGAAAGGGTGAAAAGCGTTTTATCATCGCTTCGACCTCAAAGCTGGGAACAGGTGCTAACGTTCAGGACAAGATTTGTGCTATTCACCATTTGGATATTCCGTGGAAGCCTGCCGACCTTACACAGCAGGACGGACGAGGTATAAGACAGGGCAACAGCTTTGACGAGGTAGGTATTTATCACTATCTGACAGAGGAAACCTTTGACGCATATATGATGGGCATTATAACTAACAAGGCAAAGTTCATCAATCAGATTATGACATCAAAAGACCCTGTGCGTGTTTCCGAGGACGTGGACGAAATGGTGCTTACATATTCGCAAATGCAGGCAATCGCTTCGGGAAACCCTATGATTAAGGAGAAAATTCAGCTTGACAATGATGTTGCAAATCTGAAAAACCTTGAAGCGGAGCATAAGAAAATGGTGTTTTCAATGCAGGAGCTTGCGGAACGTAAGCTGCCGCAGACCATTGACAATTATGCGGATTTGCTCCAGAAGGCAAGCGGAGATTTAAAGGCGTTTCAGGAACAGCACCCTGACAATGCCGAATTTAAAATGGAAATCGGCGGAAAGATTTTTGATGAAAGAGCCGATGTAGGCGAGCAGATTGAAAAAGCAATCATAAAATGCTCAACTACGGGAGAAACGGTAAAGCTGGGCAAGTATTTCGGCTTTGACGTTTCCATTGAGAAAAATCCTGCTAACAGCAATTTCTTCAACAGTGGAACTCCTTGTATTGCGGTATTGCAGGGCAATCTGAAATACACCTCCGAGGTTTCCCTCGGAAACAATGTAGGTAATGTCCGCCGTATCGAAAACCTTGCAGGTATTCAGATAAATCAGAAAATTCAGCAGCTTTCCGCTAATCTTGATAAGGCGAAAAGCGACCTTGAAGAAGCAAAAGCGAATGTTGCAAAGCCTTTCGGACGTGCAGAGGAACTGGCAGAAAAATTAAAGCGGCTTGAATATGTAAATGCACAGCTCAGTACAGACAAAAATGATGATGAGCCTATGCCTGTATCGGATATTCCGACAGAGAATGAGCCTGTGCAAGCCGCAAGTGTTGTGGTTGCTATGCCTGTTTCCGCATATACGGCGGACAAGATAAATCCTAAACCGCAGACTCCGCCTGTTCCTCAGAACAATATTCCGAAGCCTGTGTATAACAAGATGAAACGATGATTGGAGGTAAAACTATGGCATACACAAGAAAAGAATACACCCCCGAAGAAAGAGCCGCCTATAACGCACAGAAACAGGCGGAAATGGACGAAATGATAGAACGTATCGACGAGGGTGTCAAAGCGGTATTTCAGTCCGAAAAGTACAAGGAATATCTGAAATTCGCTTCAAAGTTCACCGACTATTCCGCAAGAAATACGCTCCTTATAAACTTACAGCGTCCCGACGCTACTCTTGTAGCGGCATACGGGAAGTGGAAACAGCTTGGCAGACAAGTTGAACGAGGTCAGACAGGCATTGAAATCCTTGCACCTGTGGCATACAAGACAAATCAGGTGCTTGAAACGGAACGTCCCGCCGTTGACGAGTTCGGCAATCAGTTATACAACCCTGACGGAACAGAGAAAATGGAAACGGTTGAAAAGCCGATGACAGGACTTGCGTTCAAGAAAGTCTATGTTTTCGATGTTTCGCAGACAAGTGGCAAGGAGCTTCCCGACCCTGTTACTGAACTGACAGGGGATATAGACAGTGCAAGAAAAGAAGCTGTTTTTGCGGCTCTCAAAAAGGTTACTGGCATTGACATTGAGTTTAAGGACATCAAAGGCGGTGCAAAGGGATATTACAGCGCCACTAACAATGAAATTGTAATCAAAAGCGGTATGAGCGACGCACAGACCTTGAAAACCGCCTTTCACGAAGCCGCACATAATCTCTTGCACGACCCTGCAAAGGATATTGTAACGAACAAATCTCCCCGAAACGAAAAAGAGGTTCAGGCTGAATCCGTTGCCTTTATGGTAGCGGAAAGGTTCGGCATTGATACCTCGGAATATTCTTTCCCGTACATAGCTTCTTGGAGTGACGGAAAACAGCTTGAACAGCTTAAAAGTGCGTTACAGGAAATACAGGAAGCGGCGAAGAAGATTTCTTCCGAAATCGAATCGGAACTGCTGAAATTGCAGAAACGCAATCTCACAATGGACGAAAAGCTGGCTGATACAGAGCTGAACAATATTCAGAAAGCGGAGTTTCTTATTGAAGATTGTGCCGACAGAGGTGTGAATTTCTCAAAGGAAGATACCGACAAAATTCTTGATTTTGCAGGCAATCACGAAAATATATCCGATACGGTACAGCTTGTAACGGATATGGAAGAAATTCAAAGACAGCGTGACAGCTACGGCTATGATTTTACATATATGACGCCCATTGACACAAAGGAAGCTGCTCTTGAAGCCTATGACAGAGGTGAAGCGGTATATCTTCTTTATCCCGATAATACGGAGGGAATGGCAGAGTCACGCTCCGAAATTGAAAATTTTGAGGGATATTTCGGTATCGAAAAAGAGCCGAGCCGTGATGTTTCCCGTGAGCAGAACAGCGAGCTGATACCTGTTTCAAAGGAAATTGCCCTTGAAATGTGGGATAAGGATTTGGATGTATATGTTGACGGTGTTCGTGCTGAAAGCCGAGAAGATATTGAAAACGCTCCCGAAACTGCAAAGCTGTATCTGTCTGAATTTCAGTACACAGCACAGCTTGAATTTGAAAAGTCCCAGCGTGGTAATGTTGACAGAACAGCCGAACCCGCAAGCAAAAATCCGAATGTTATCGGTAATACACCATACAAGGAGCTTGGTGAAAAGGGTCAGCTTGAATATTTCAAAGACCTTAAAACCCGTCACGCTCTGAACATTGCAAAACAGCTTGACGAGGACGGGGTAAAATTCAGCGGACTTAAAAAGGGCAATGTTACTACAATAACCATAAACAAGGCTGATAAGGAAAAGTACGAAGCGGCTGTTGCAAAGGTCAAAGCAAGCTATTCCAAGAGTAAGGAGCAGGCTGCTGAACCGAAAGAGCAGAAAGTTAATGATAAAAAGCCAAAGGCTGAGCCTGTCAGCAAAAATCCCAACGTCATCGGTAATACCCCGTATGATGAGTTAGGCGAAAAGGGTCAGCTTGAATATATTACAAAACTCAAAACCCGTCACGCTCTGAACATTGCAAAACAGCTTGACGAGGATGGTGTAAAATTCAGCGGTCTTAAAAAAGGCACTGTTACCACAATAACCATTAACAAGGCTGATAAGGCGAAATATGAGGCGGCTGTTGCAAAGGTCAAGGAAAGCTATTCAAAGAGCAAGGAACAGACCGCCGAGCCGCTTGCAGACAAAGCTCCTGTTCCAAAGCCTGCACCCCAAAAGCCTGTGAACATAGCGGCTGATATTGACAAGGCAATTTCAGATAGCAATTATGAGTTGTACCGATATAACTTGAAACAGGCGGCTGCAACGGTTATTGAGGAACACGGTGCGGAAAAGGTAAGCAGAACCCTTGCGGAATATATTTCTCGTCACGATTATGACGGACGGATTTCTGAAAAGAACAAGGAATGGGCAAAGAGCTTTGATATTCCCGAAAACAGGTATCCTCCCGTATTCCATACGCACCCTGCTGTGCTGGATGGCTTCATTACAGAAGCACAGGTGCAGATAAAGGTACTTGAAAAGTCCGTCAGTCAGCCTGAGTTGCCTGACGTTTGCAAGGATAAGTTCCTGTTGCCTGTTGAACGTGTAGAGCTTCGTGACGATCATCGTGGTATTCCTGAAACAAAATACTACGATTCGTCAGTGAACGAATACTTTGTTGACGGTATAGGCTGGCTTGACAATGCCGCTTATGACCGTGAGCAGAAATTTTCAGAACTAAGTCCAAAGGACTTTTATGCAAAGGTTACTCAAATGAACATTTCCTATGTGGATACAGATGGCAGAACAGGGCAGATGGACGTTTCCAAAAAGGACTATGACATTTTGACCGAAAAGACCTATTCAAAGGAAAACAGCGAAGCATACAAGGCGGCAAAGGACAAGCTGGAGCAGAGAAAACAGGAAGCAGGGATAAAGCCGAAGCCTGTTGAGTATTACGCTGTCCGTCAGACCGCTGACCGTAAATTTGCGGTAGCAACAATAAGTGCAGACGGACTTGTAACAGTTGCAAGGTCGGGTATTGCTACTATTGAGGAAGCTAAAAAGGCTCTGCTTGATATTTATAAAAGCAAGAAGAGTACAGTTAAGTGTGAATTTGTTCATCCGCAGACCCTTGATGAGAAATCAGCGGAGATTTACAGAAGTCAGACAAAGGAGCTTCCTGCTGTAACATATCGCATTACTGCTAATCCTGATAAGAAATCGCCCGATACTCATATCTTGCAGGAGTATGTGAAAAAAGGTGATGATACCTATGCGGTGGGAAAGGTTATGGCAAAGGGGGATTATGAGAAATGCAACAGCAGGCTTGCAAATCTCATCAATCCTCCGAAGATTGAAGCACCCGTCAAGACCTTTGAAATCTATCAGATACGTCGAGTTGATGAAACCCGTGATGTAAGGTTTGAGCCTTACGAAAGGCTGTTAAAGGCAGGTTTGAAGCCTGATTTCAAGACTTATGACAAGATGTATGAAGCTGATGTTTCAATGTTAAGCGGCAAAAGCACGGGCGAAAAGCTGGAGTCAGCGTTCTATGTTTTCAATCAGGAGCGTCCCGAAGATTTTAAGGGACACTCGTTAAGCGTTTCCGATGTGGTAGTGCTTGACGATACGGCGTATTATGTTGACAGCGTGGGATTTAAGCCGCTGAAAGACTTTATACCGCTTGAAATTCAGCAGAGCCGTTTTCTTGATACGTTCCCACAGACCTTGCAGGGTATATACGATAATACCGTAGAACTTGAAGCCGTTTCAGATAAGGCTTTGAAGCTGAATATACCGCCCGAAATTATCCGAGAAGCCTGTGATATGGTAAAGGGCGGCGAAAACCTTGATAATATGGCAAATGCTTATGAAGAAAAATTCACAGAGAAAAATGCTCCTGCGGAAGAAGCTCCCGAAATCGAAAAGCCGAAGCCGCAGAAGAAACCGAAATTATGATTGGAGGATTGATAATATGATTATGATGAACAGCGTACTTACAGTCGAGGAAAGATGTATGTTACAGTCCCTCGGCTGCAAGGATAAGACTCAGGCTCTCTCAGTGCTTGGAGAAATGAAGATGATACTCCCTATTCGTTCAGAACTGTTCGCACAGGTTGTACGGCTCTCTGATAAGCTGGAGAAAGAGAAGATTGATTATGCTTACGAGATGTCGGCGGTTGGGGTATTAGATGATGAAATTGCATAAATAGTTATGGCGGTATCGTTTTTTGGCGATACCGCTATACTTTTGTTGAAATATGAGGGATAATGTGGTATAATAATATAATAAAATTACGAAATATATAACATTACGCTATTATATATATGAGGTGATAGTTGTGCATTTATCTAAATTGAGAATTGAAAATATGCGGTTATTTAAAAAACCTGTTACTATTAATCTGCACAAAGGGTTAAATCTTCTTGTCGGAGAAAATGGTTGTGGAAAGAGTACAGTTATTGATGCTATTCGTATGCTTTTAAATGAGTCGGAATTTTCTCATAAAGGGATAACTGCAGAAGATTTTAATTCTTCGGGATGTGCTGAAAATACGTCGCCTTGCCGACTTTTCATTATTGGTGTTTTTTCAGAGTTAACAGATGAACAGAAAGTGGAATATTTAACGTGGCTTAATCACAATTTTGATGCCAGACTTAATGTTGAATATTTACATAGCACTAATGTTAGAGGAAATTATAAACAGAAAAGATGGGGCGGTTGTTCAAGTAATAGCGCATTTGATTGGGAACCTTTAAATGATATTCAGTGCGTGTATTTACCGGCATTGCGTGATGCTGAGAGATACTTGAGAGCCGGTCGTGGTTCTAGACTTTCTAGATTATTAACTAATTTATCAGCGGATGAGTTAAAAGAAAAGCGTAAAAACAAAGAAAAAATGGAATTAGAAACAGAAGTTGCTGCTTTTAATCATACAATAGAACAGAAAACAGATATAGAGCGTGCCAATAAATTGATTAATGATAGTTTAAAAGAGTCAGCGGGTTCTGTTTTTGCTCAAAGTACCAGCATAAGGTTTAATGAGCTGTCATATGAACGCATTGTTGAGTCGCTTCAGCTATTGTTTTCAAATGAACTTGATGTAAAAGAAGATACTGCTTTTTTCAGTCTTTGTGAAAACAGTTTAGGATACAATAATTTGATATACATAGCTACTATCTTAGCTGAATTTGAGGGGTTGAAGGAAAAATATTCATCGCCTAGAATATTACTTGTTGAAGAATTAGAGGCACATTTACACCCACAGTTGCAGATAAAATTGCTTAAATATTTAAGTAAGCAGGCAGCGGAACACGATATACAAGTTATAATTACAACACATTCTGCAATTTTGGCAGCAGCAACACCTATAAATCAAATTATATGCTTTAATCGTTGTAAAGATGGAATATCAATAACTCCAATTTCAAAATGCGAATTAGAGAATGACAGCGAGAATTTTATAAATAGATGGCTTGATGCAACTAAATCAATGCTGCTTTTTTCAAAAGGTAATATTTTTGTTGAGGGAATTGCTGAAGCAATACTTGTACCAAAACTTGCAGAAATCTATTTAAAAAGCAAAGGGTCATTAGGAGTGACTTCATTAGAAGATGCGGGCGTTTCTGTAATAAATTTGAATGGAATTTATTTTCAACATTTTATTAAAATGTATAGTGGATATAGAATATCCATTCCTGAACAAGAAGAAAGAGAAACCAAGACAGCGTATAAGGAACGTGTGGATGAATTTAAGAAAAAGAATTCATTTGCCGAAGGCGAATTTAGAAAGGTAAAATATATTAAAGTAAAGTGTGCGGTAATAACTGATAATGACCCTGTTGATAATCAAGAAAAATTTATCAATCCTGATAATGGGGAAGAAGTAGTAAAAAAGGAACCAGCTACACCTACTAAGGATAACTGTTTACCGAGTGGAAATCCGCAAATTTATCTAAAGGAACAACTTGAAAATATGACCGATAATTGCCGTGTATATTCAAATTTAAAAACGTTTGAATATGATTTAGCAATCGAGAGTCACAGCAATGCAAGAATAATGCTTGAAATAATTCTTGATTTAATAACGACCAATGGAGATATTGCGGATAAAGCACAGAAATATATTGATGAGATTGACAAAGAAAAGCGTGAAGATGAATTTTCAATAAATGACGCTGAAATGGCATTGTTTATCTTAAAGCAAATTGATAGCTCTTATCTAGGCAAAGGTCTGTTTGCACAATTATTATGTGATAAAATAGATGATAGTTTTATTGTGCCTGATTATATATGTAAAGCTATTGATTTTGTCTTGGGGTTGGAGGAAAATAATGGCTAGAAGAAAAGCTTTGTTAGAGCAAATTTGTGGTTTTGTGATATTCCCCAAACAACGGGAATATGTAATGGGGTACTTGCAAACAAGAGCAAAGAAACAAATAAATGTATATTTGATTGTCTTTCAGAAGAACAAATTGATTATATTTACTCGGATATTAAGTCTAATGTGTATTTAAACGCCTGTCCCGGAAGTGGCAAAACAGAGGTAATAGGTTTAAAGGGTGCAATCGAAATAAAAAAATGGGATGAACCTAATTCTGGGATTGCTATATTAACTTTTACTAATTCAGCAGAAGATGAAATTAGAAGCCGGACTGTAGAGTATCTTGGGCACCAAATAGATTATCCCCATTTTATAGGTACATTTACAAGTTGGTTGCATGGATATGTTGCCAATCCATTTTTAAGTTTGGTTACAGGATATAAAAATAAAGAAACATTCGATAACAGCATTAAATTAATTGACTCAAAATGTACAAGTGATTTTCTCTTTTCTTTTGAAACAAAATATAAATATCACTCTCTAGGTAATATCAAAGCAAATGAAATCTATTTTGATTTGAAAAGCAAAAAATATATGTATTGCGGTTTTGAGTCTAATGGACAAAGTGTTTTGGATGGGCTACTATCTCAGGATAAATGGAGAGAGGAAGAATTAAGTGCATTAAAATCAAAATTTTGGAAAGCAGGATTTGCACTATATGAAGATGTGGAATATCTTTCTCTAAATCTATTAATTAAAGAAGAGAATATAGCAACATATATTGCCAAAAGGTTTCCTGTGATATTTATAGATGAGTGTCAAGATTTGTCATTTGTTGAATTGCAAATTCTAAAATGTCTTAACTCTCATGGTTGCAATATTCATATTATCGGAGATTTAGACCAATCTATTTATGGATTTAGGAATATTGATCCTTCTGACACAAATGCTTTTGTAAGTGAGTTATCAATGGATGAAATGCGTTTATCCCAAAATCATAGAAGTTGTAGTCCAATTGTTGAATCATCAATGTTTGTATTGAATAAAAAAGACAAGATTACTTCAACGCAATCCCAAAAATTAGATAGACCGTTAATCGCAATTCTTTATAAAAAAGGCGAAGAATCAAAAGTCGTTTCAAAATTTGAGTATTTAGTTGATGTATATGGATTGAATAAAAATAACAGTCGCATAATAGTTCGCAATAATAATTTAAGGAATAAAATGTATGGCTCAAAAGATGTAATCAAGTCCATTAATACCATTGAAGAATTTGCAAAAGCCTTATATTGGCATTATAATGGGTGTTCAGTTGAAGATTTTCAGCGTAGCACTCAAAGTTTAGCGAGAGCAATTCAAAGATCCTTTTTCTCTGAATCGGAACATCAAAATATTACATATTTATATAAACCGGTCGAGATGGAAAGTTCAGAATGGCGTAGATGTATAAATGATATAAAAAATGCACTTGTATCTAGTACGGAACTTAATAATTTTGACCTTACTTGGGAAAATTGGAAGAAAGCTTTACAAAAAGCCTTGACGTCCGATTGTGCAAGTAAATGGAATCAAGGTACATTGAAACTAGGAAAACTCAGAAATAATTGTACAAAGAAAAAAGTGCAAATTGATATCGGCTCTGGAAGACAAGCTGAATTTAATTGTGCCATTGAAACTATTCATAGCTGTAAGGGAATGAGTTTAGATGCCGTATTATTTATGTCGACATATCATAAAAGTAGTAGCGGCGAAAACTCACAGAATAATGGTTCGCATTGGCATAGCTGGTTTGTAGATGATAGTGGAATTGCAAGGGAAAGCAATAGATTAGCGTATGTAGCATTTTCTCGTGCAAAGCATTTACTTGTTCTTGGAATTCCTAACCCTCAGACATCACCGATTGATGAAGAACATAAACAGTTACTTATTGATGCTGGTTTTGAAATTATTTCAGTAAGTTAGCAACGGAAATAAATATTAATCTGATTAATTTAAGGAGAATTGTTATGTCAGCTGAAACTGAAATCAAATATTTGTTGGAAACATTGTCCGCAGTTAAGTATGATAGAAATAGATTTACATTGTTTTGTGGTGATAATAAATTTATATTTGGAGTTTTTTCGGCTAAAGGTGAAGATTTTCCCATTGCTAAATCATTGCAGTATAAGACGATATATGATACTTTGATAATTGCAGTATAAGACGATATATGATACTTTGATAGACATAAATCATAAGATACATTATTCTTTTAAAAAAGCTATTGAATATTCATATTCGGATGCTTTGCAAAATAATTTTAACATAATAAGTAATGAAATATCTGAAGAAGAAATGCTTGCTTTTTATTATCTTGAAAATGCTATGTTCAGGACATCAAGCTCTTGGGATATGCTTGCTCAATTATATCGTCTATATTTTGATATTGATATTTCAGCGGACAAAGTATATTATAAAAAGATTTTTAATCCTCAAGAGCGTTTTTGCAAAGGTTTTGAGGATAAGGCAAGGATAATACACGCATACATTGAAGAATCTGACGATACGGAATGTGATGGTATGTGGAAAGGAAATCATTCATTTGTAAATGGTATGCGAAATAAAATGACGCATAGAAATTCTCCGAATGTTTCAGTTGCAAGTGATTTTGATATGAATTTAAAATCGCACCCTTGTATTGTTTTAAAACGAACTATTGAAGATTATGCTGTTTCCTTTAAATACATAAGTGAGATATTAATTGATATTGAAGCGAAATGCCAAGAAGAAATCACGAAAACTCTATTGTAATTAAAGAAAGGTAAATATATGGGACGTGCAAAAAGAAAGAGGAAAGCAAAAGAAAAGGCAAAACGTAAGGCAAAAATTAAAGCAGGCAAATTGGTGAGGTTTGTTTTATCAAATTCTCCTGTAAAATATAATGGGTGGTCTAACAGATATAATTATCAAAGTAATCTTCACCATCTTATTTATAAAGATGCTACTTTTACAAATGATAAATTCCAAAATTGCATTATAACAGACTGCAACTTTAAGCAAACTTCTTTTACAGATGTTGACTTTGCACATTGCAACCTTAAAGGTTCTACATTTAAAAATTCTCGATTAAAAAATGTAACTTTTTTTAATTGTAAAATGAAATCGGTTGATTTTAGTGGAGCGACTTTTGATAATGTTGCATTTATTTGTATGAGTATTGATGCGACAAAAAATCTTCCGTCCAGCGGATATGTGATTATAAACAAATATCCGCAAATCACTCATCAGCGGTTGTTAGAAAATGCTATGGCATTATCGCAATATTCTCAATATTATAAATATCATATATTAAATGTAGATAAAAACAAGGTTAATAATTGGTATCTCTACTTATTAGCAGAGCAATATCAAAGCTATGATGATGTGGCAAGAGGTTTATATGCTTTGCGAAATAGATATAATAAGAGAGGCTTTATTACTGTTGGAGCATACAAAAAACACCTTGACACATATTTGAAAATATGATAAAATACTATTGTTCCGCTCCGGATAAGGATAACCTTTGAAACGCCATAGAACAAATGGGAACAAGTGATAGTGGCTAGTATTCAGGGAGGGATGCCTATGATAAATAACATTCTTACGATTCTTGCTTTTGCTGGTTTTGTGTTTGAAAAATTTTTGAATAGTTCCATTCCGTCCCGATTACTCGGGGTATGTTAATAGTACAAAAAGGTATCATTGAGAATTCAACAATGATACCTTTCTTTGTTTATAATGATTTCCTCTTTTTCTTATCCTGCTCCCGTTCCAGCCTACGTTTTTCTTCCTCAACGAGCTTGGAAATATAATCCCCATTAGAAATCTGATAATAGGTGCTGGCAATATCGGCATACACCTCATAAAGCTGTTTGCAGTTCTCAAAGCTATATTTGAGAGCTGCAATTTTTTTGTCCGTTTCTTGCTTGATAGATTTTATGCGTTCAAGGTCAGTACGGCTCTGAATATTGCTGCCGTTTACAGCCTGCCTGCAAATGTTCAGTTTCAACTTTTCTGACAGAGTAAGCTGCGGCTTGTCCGCAAGCTCAAAGTAGCGTTCAGCCTGTTCAATGAGGCTGTCCATACTGTCCTGTTTGGCTGTTAGCTGGTTCAGCTCTTTCCTTGCCTTTTCATATTCCGCTTTCAGATTTTCAATCTTGCCCTCCAACTCCCCAATAGAATAGATATTGTCACGGTTTATAATCGTAAGCTGGGCGGACAGCTTGTAAATATCCATATCATTATCAGGGGAGTGTGGCGCATTGAGGTCACGTTTCCTTTGAACCTTTTTGCCCATAGCGGCAAGCTGCGTCACTTCATCAATAGTTCTGATATAATCCGAACGAATCGGAGCAGGTTCTCCGTTCAGGGTAATACCTGCCCCTACGTCACGCCAACGAATACGGGAAATAAGACTTTCTGCTGTGTAATCTTCTCCGAGCGTTTTGGTTCTGACAAATCGCTGTTGTCCCTCTGCTTTTATGGAAATGTATTTTCCTTGTTTTATTGAGTATCCCATAAGTTCAAGTTCACACAACAGTTCATCAATGTTTTTTGCAGAACCTATAAGCCTGTCAATATCAAGACGGATTTTCTGTTTCCACGATGTGCCACGCTTTTTATGTTCCCATTCGTTGTAAGCAATATTTTTGCTTTGCCCTCTATTTTCCTTTATCGACTGAATGTCAAAGGCAAGGCATACTCTGTCAGAATATTCTCGCACCCTTTTCAAGGTGGTCTGATTATCATAAAATTTCTTTCCCGATACGGAGTAGCTGTTCAGAATAAAGTGGTTGTGCAGATGTCCTTTGTCAAGATGTGTGGCAATTACTATCTGACAATCATCTCCGAAAGTCTTTCTTGCAAAAGCCTTTGCAATTCGGTGAGCCTGTTCGGGAGTGATATTTTCGTTTGGGTCAAAAGACTGGATATAATGAATAGCCTTAACGCTGCCTTTGCCGTCTATCGGCGGAGGGGCGTTATATTTTTTGCCCGAAAAATATTCGTATACCATTTTCATATCATTATATGCGTCTTTAGCATTTGCCATACAGTTCAGGGCGGTGGTATAAATCATATCTTCCGTCTTTTCGAGATTTAATATGTAGGCTATGCTGCGGTTGACGGTAGAGTGGATAGGAATAGATTTAACGTATGGCATATATCTTCGTAGTTCTCCTTTAAATTTTCAATATCACTTGCATAAATGCTATTGATTTCATTTGCTTTTTTAGCAATCTGATTGATATTGTTGCCGATAATACGCAAAGCGTTCATAACGGGAGTGACTTCATTCAGGTCAATGACGTTGATTTTTCCGTTGAGGGATATTCGCTTTATATATGTACCTGTTTTGAGTGAAGCGGTTTCGGCAAGTCTTTTTATTTCTTCCCATTCTTCAATGCTGTATATTACTTCTTTGCGTTTAATCTGTTTTGTTTTTCTCAAAAATACACCTCCACTATTGTTTTCGGTCTTAGGCAGAGCCTAAAAATATGAGAGAGCCACATTCAGGGTAAGGGTTCCCTGAATGTGCATTTTTGAGGGGTAATCCTCGAAAATGCGGCGATTTGTGAAAGAATACGTATTCTTTCTGTGCTTGCTATGCATACTAAAAACAAAAAAATACGTATTCCTCATTTTCAGAGGATTTTGCCCGTATGGGCGGCACCTATAAATTCATTTTGCTGTGGCGAGTAGCGAAAAGATTTATCCCCTCTAATAGTTAAGGTCAGTTACACCGTTAAAATATAACCTGTTCCTGCAACTTTGTATAAAGCTACAATCAGAGTAAGCTGAATATATGTTTTTGTTGTGCAAATAGCGGAAATTGTAGATTAGGGTTATAAAACAGGGGTCTGAGTGACCGGAATATATGAAAGGGATAATTCCGCAGACAATCACTTGCCGAATTGTTCTGTACCTCGCCAAAATATTACCCCTTTCAGATTCAGAGAAAAAGAAAGGGGTTGTGTTATTGAATAATGTCTTTGGTGAAATAAGGGACAGGGTATCAATGCAGGACGTTGCAAAGTTCTATGGATTGCAGATGAACCGTTCGGGTATGGCTTGCTGTCCTTTTCACGAGGACGGTACACCAAGCCTGAAAATCTATGACGATCATTTTTATTGCTTCGGTTGTGGGGAAACTGGAGATTGCACAGGTTTTACCGCAAAGCTCTTTGGGCTTACACAGATTGAAGCCGCAAAGAAAATCAGCTATGATTTTGGTCTGCACCTTTTCGACGGGGAAATCGCCGTTCCTGTGAACAAGGTAATGCAGGCAGAAAATGAGTACAAGGCGTGGCTTAAAAATGCAACTGCCATTGTAGATGAATACCTTAATAGCTGATTGAATGGAGAAAAATATACGCTCCTAAAAATCCTTCTGAAAGTCTGCACCCGCTTTTCGTGGAGAGCCTGAAAAAGCAGGGTTACATAGAATACCTTTCAGATTATCTCAGGTTTGGTACTGATAAAGAAAAGCGTGAGCTTTTTAACGAGGATAGAAAAAGCATTTCGGATATACGGGAACGTCTTGACAAACTCGCCGCAGATGGACGAACCGTAAAACGCAAAGCAATTTAATGGAGGAATACCTTTATGATACATTTTATATTAGGTGCTGTTTTCGGCGGTACTGTCGGAATACTGACGATGGCATTGCTTGTTGCAGAAAAGAGAGGTGGCAAGTATGAAGATGAATAAAGAGGTTTGCAGCTTTATGAATACCATTAGTTATATTATGAGAAGCGATGGATATTATCTTCTGCACATCAGTAAGAAAGATGATGTTATTCGTCATAAAATCCTTGCTGGGTATTATGACGATAAATATGTTTATTTTATTCCGAGTGTGGTTATTGCCGCAAATGATATGGTTTCATTTGCCGAAAAGGAATGCAAGGTAAATATGCAGAGAGTTCTCAGAATGCTTGCAAAGGGTAGGTTTATAAAATCAACCAAACATAAGTCAGGGGAAGTGAGATACCGTTTAGAAAAGAGGATAGGTAAGACCCGATACAGATACATAACCTTTCATAAAAATATCTTCCTGATATGGATTGCCAAAGAAATGCTTGGCTGGGTGTGACGAAAAGGATTTGGAGGTGACGATTATGACGCACCAGACAGAGTATAAAGAAAATCTTTCTCAGGAAGAAATAGAATCACTGGCTTCTGTTTTGATGACAGAGATAGCTGCCTTTTATAAAACGGAACGTGGTAAGCGTTTTTGGGAAGAATATCTTCGTAAAAAGGAGAAAGAGGCTCAAAAAACAGCCTGAATTCTATCCTCTATGGTCAAATGCAAAAGTAAGTGCAACCCCTGAGATCAAAACGCAAACATAAACCATAAAAACAGGTAAAATCAGCAGAAAAAAGTAACGAACCCATCAAAAAAACGCACAAAAACGCCAAAAAGGGTATAGCAAAGCTGAGGTCAGCCCAAAGTTGTGCAAAAGTAAGTGCGACCCCTGATTTGATAATATTGAAATAATGATTTTTCAGTTATCTGAGCAGCGACGGACGAAGAGTAACATCATCCGGCTTGATTTTCCTCAGATCCAAAAGACGAATGGTTTTCGGTCCTAAAAAATCCTTCGCCATATCATATGGACAATTCATATTAAGGCTCTCCCTGATAAAGCTGTTGATATGATTGGTAAGCTTGGTAATGTCGTTCTGTGTAAAGCTGTCAAACGACTTTTCCTTTGGAATGACCTGACGTATATACTCATGGTTACGTTCAATATGAGGTTTCTGGTATGATGCCATAGGATCGCAATAGAAAATTTTAGTACGCATAATGCCATACTCCGAATTTTCAAGAGCATATGGATTTTTAAATTCACCGCCGTTATCTGTAAGTATCACCGGGAAAAGTCTGTGAAAAATCGTGCCGCCCAAAGCATTCCAAAGGAAATCAAACACTTCTTCAACACATGCCTGCGAGCAGTTGTCCAATAGAAAGATAAGCATAAAATCGTACTTGGTAAAAATCATTGTCAGCAGACATTTACCCTTTTCCCGCTTGCCTTTTACGGTATCCATTTCTACATAACCAAGCTCAGGATTATCAGACATATATGCTTTAAAATCTTCGTATGTACGTCCGACACGATATTGATAATTGACTGTATTCTTGTTCTTTTTCTTTCTGGGTTTGTACCTCACCTTGCGTGGCAAGTCGATGTTTTTAGCTTCGATAAGGCAGTTGTCAATGTAATTATACATTGTTCTTTTGCAGATCATCAGTTCATCTGAATGAGTTACAAAAATATGATTGACAGACTGTCCTTTTTTAATAAGCGGTGATACTAGCCTATCAATTTTAGCCAGCTGTTCATCATCTGTATGAACGCCTTTCCTTGATTCAGATAACTCTGAAAGATACAGAGCGTGAGCATTCTGTGCATGATAATATGCATGTTCAAATCTGCATTTATTCTGCCGTGAACAATTTATGCAGGTGTATGGTGCTTTGTTCAGACGAGGACAGATATTGAGTGTAAAATCGGTACACATTGTACTGCAATCAACAGATTTACATGATTTGCAGTAGTATGTGCAGCTGTCGTTGCCGCAAACAGAATTTTTACGGCAAAACGAAAAGTTTGCACAAGGGTGTTGACCGCTCTTGATAAATGTGCGGTGATTTTGGATTTCACGTGATACGGTAGAAGTGTGCCGTCCGATAAGTCCGGCAACTTCTTTAAAGCTGTATCCGTTGGACAGACAGCGCTCAATAGTGCATCGGTCTGTCAGAGTAAGATGTGTGTAGTTATTCATGGTATTTTCTCCTGTATAGATTTAGCCTGTCGGCTGTTTTAATTATACACGGGAAATTCGCCGCAGCATAAAGAAATTTCACTCGCCACCGGCTCGGAATTTTCTTTATGCTGCTTAGTACACATCCTGCTGTCTTTTGCATAACTTACTGCAACTGAACTTGTTCATTTTTAGGCACTTTTGCAAATGTTACTGCAACTTTTTGGGCTGCTTGTTGCACTTACTTTTGCATTTGACCTTCTATCCTCTATTAATTAAATAAAAAATGCGGTTTAGTGCTTTAAAGCGTTGACAAAATCTTTTGAAAGTGATATACTATTAAATAAAGAAAACCAACAACGCAACGACAATAAGGAGGTAGCAATGAAGGCAGTAATTTATGCTCGTTACTCATGTGATAACCAACGTGAAGAGAGTATCGAAGGTCAGCTCCGTGAATGTAAGGCATTTGCGGAACGCAAAGGTTTTAAACTGGTTGGTACATACATAGATAGGGCGATGTCCGCTAAAACAGACAACCGCCCTGAGTTCCAGAGAATGATTAAGGAGAGTTCAAATGAGCTTTTCGATGTAGTCATTGTTTGGAAGCTGGACAGATTTGCAAGGAACAGATATGACTCAGCACATTATAAGGCTACGCTTAGTAAGAACGGAGTTAAGGTAATATCCGCAACTGAGGTTATCTCGGAAGGTGCAGAGGGTATCATTCTTGAATCTGTGCTTGAAGGTTACGCTGAATATTATTCCGCAGAGCTTTCGGAAAAGGTTATAAGGGGTATGACGGATAACGCACTCAAATGTCAGTATAACGGCGGTTCTCTGACAATAGGGTACACAATTGACGAGAACAAACATTATCAGCTTGACACGTTGGTTGCACCTTTTATAAAGGAAGCCTTTGAAATGTATTCAAGCGGTAAGATGGTAAAGGATATTGTAAAATATCTGAATGACAATGGGGTGCGAAGCGGTAAGGGAAAACCTATAACCAAGACAAGTGCCACATCAATGCTCAGTAATGTAAAATACAAGGGTCAGTATAAATACCGTGACATAATTATTGACGGCGGTGTTCCGAGAATTGTTTCCGACGCTCTATTTAATAAGGTACAGGAACGATTGAAGAAAAACAAATACTCTCGTTCAAGATTTAAGGCAAAGATTGAGTATTTTCTTTCAACCAAGCTGATTTGCGGATACTGCGGTGAGTTTATGATAGGAGAGAGTGGTACAAGCAGACAAAAGATTAAGTACAACTATTATAAATGTACCAGTGTAAAAAGGCACAAAGGTTGTCACAAGAAAACTGTACGAAAGGCAGATATTGAAGAAATCGTACTGAATGATGTTATGGACAAGATGTTCAAGGAAGATTTGATAAACGATATTGCCGACAGTGTAATGAGATTACAGGAGAAAGAAAACACTACTATACCTCTTATGCAGAAGCAGTTGGCTGAAATTCATCAGAGTATAAATAATTTAGTCAAGGCTATGGAGATGGGTATTGTTTCAAGAGAAACCAAGCAGCGTTTTGAAGAGCTGGAAGCTCAGAGGACGGAACTGAAACAGATATAATCAAGCAGGAAATCCAAGAGGAGATAATTACGAGAGAGCAGGTGGTGGAATGGTTGAAAGAGATGAAAAGGCTTGACCTTTCATTAGATGACAGCAAACGCAAACTTGTAGATACCTTTGTAAATTCAGTTTATCTTTACGATGACAAGGTTGTCATCATCTTTAATTGCAGG
This sequence comes from Ruminococcus sp. AM31-15AC, assembly GCF_003462045.1. Lineage (NCBI taxonomy): Bacteria > Bacillati > Bacillota > Clostridia > Eubacteriales > Oscillospiraceae > Ruminococcus > Ruminococcus sp. AM31-15AC. The sequence goes on from NZ_QTYG01000010.1 coordinate 20,179, forward strand.
GAAGGGGCGAGTACACTCGCCCTCCCTTTGGACGATACTTCGGCTTGTATGCGAATTGGGGAGCCAGAGAGCTGTAGCTTTTGCTATGGCTCTTTTTTGTATATATGATCTAGTATTGCAGTTTGTAAATGTAATGTATGGAAACAGTGCTTTCGTATGCTTACGTTAATGTAGGTGTGCGGAAGCACTGTTTGTCTAAAAATAATCACAGCACACGTCATGAGTGCTGTGATGAGGGAGCTGTTCGATAAATGGGAAACTATTTATGGATTGTCTTTGATTTCAATTTCTACTGAATAATCAACATTTTTTGAGTTGAGGTCTGTAAGCAGAATAGTATTATTATCAAAAGGAACTATTTCAATGTTGCTTTTTCTTTGGCATTTATCAATAAGTAAAAATTTCTTTCCATTTTGGTCTGTACAAACAGCATATAACAGCTTAGGCACTTTGAGTACATAAACTAAATTCGTAATATACGGCTGTACCCATTCTTCATTTCTTTCAGAAATTCTGATACGTAATTCTTTTGATTCATCACTGATGCGTTGTTCAAAATTCTGCTGCATATATATCTTTTTGAATTTTTTGTTGTTATAATAATCCATAATCAATACATATGGCAGGAGCCACAAACCATAATCAATGAAGCCCAGAAAAGCTAACCATTTAATAGGAGAGAATAGAAATGCAACAGCAAGAATAAACCCACCGAAAAATGGAAATCCAGATATGTGTTTTTTGCTTTTTTTGCTTTGATATAATGCGGCATATGTAACAGCTATCAAAAATACTCCGATTATTCCAAGCGTTATAGTCATGAGCCATTCTTGCATAACAGTTTTTCCTTTCTGAAAAATTCAAATAATAGTGCTGCGATAAGTGAATTGCTTGATAAATGGAAAGTTTTCAGTTAAGTTATAATAACTTGTTTTGAAAATAATCAGAATTCAAAATTGAATAGCACACCGCATCAAAAACTTGTCCATCGTATCTTGTAGAGCCTTGTTCTATTGTAATCTCATACTCAAACCCACATTTTTCAAGGACTTTTTTGGACTGATCATTATTAGGATAATGGAAAGCGGAAAGTAAATCTATATTTAATTCTTCAAACAAATATTCAATAATCCGTTTAACCGCCTCCGTCATATATCCGTTTCCCCAATAATCTTCGGATAAAACATAGTTAATAGTTTTAGCGAATAATTTACCACGATTATTGTCAGGATAAACCCTTATACTGCCAATTACTTTTCCAGTATCCTTTAGCTCAACAGCCCATCGTTCATCACTTTCAATATACTCATTCAAAACCTCGATAGAAGTATTTATGTTTGAATGAGGTTTCCATCCGCCGATGGTGACAGAAGGATTTTTCATAATATCAAATAAATCTTCAACATCATTTTTTTGCCATTATCGTAAAAATAATCGCTCTGTTTCTAATGCTTTCATTTACAAACCACCTCAATGGTTATCGCAAAAATTTCGATTTGTCTGGCAGTTTATTCCGACCAATTTCCGAAACCATTATACCATAGCTGATCAATGGTTCGTCCTTTGTTTGTATTATTTCTTTGCAAGATCTTTAATAACTTCTCCTGCCACGATAAGTCCCACAACTGACGGCACAAATGCTGTTGAGCCTGGAATATCACGGCGCACTGTGCATTTTCTTGCCGTACCAGGAGGACAAATGCAGTCCTGACGGCATGAAATAGCCATATCTTCTATCGGTCTGATAGGCTGTTCTTCTGAGTAAACAACTTTAAGCGACTTTATGCCTGCCTTTTTAAGCTCTCGTCGCATGACTTTCGCAAGTGGGCAGACCTTTGTCTCATAAATGTCCGCCACACGGAATGCTGTAGGGTCAAGCTTGTTGCCTGCACCCATTGAGGATATAACAGGTACTCCTGCGACGTCTGCTCGCTTTATTATCTCCAGCTTGCCTGTAACAGTGTCAATGGCGTCGATAATGTAATCATACTGAGTAAAATCAAACTGATCCGCTGTGTCAGGCATATAAAAACACTTGTATGTGTTCACTTTTATGTCAGGGCAGATGTCGTGAACACGCTCCTCCGCCACGTCTACCTTGTATTTTCCTACTGTTTTTCTTGTGGCAATTATCTGACGATTGATGTTGGTCAGACACACTTTGTCATCATCTATAAGGTCAAGCTCGCCTACACCGCTTCGTGCAAGGGCTTCAACTGCATATCCGCCTACACCGCCTATGCCGAAAATCGCAACCCTGCTGTTGCTGAGCTTTTCCATTGCTTCTTTGCCGAATAAAAGCTCGGTTCTTGAAAACTGATTTAGCATATAAACACTCCTGAATACTGTTTTATTCTTTTATGATAACATATCCAAGTCCTTTTTTCAAGTGCATTTTTGCCTGCTTTTATTAATTTTCTGATAAAACCTATATGTATTATATAATATCTTTGTTACAGTTTTCGACCGCATTTTCGTTGCGTTTTTATCGAAAATGTGCTATAATATTATATATGATAATACGCAAAAAGTAATAAAAAGGATTGGTAAAAACATGGACATTAACAAGACCCTTGCGGAAGAATTTAAGCTCAGACAGGAGCAGATCGACAACACTGTAGCACTCCTTGATGACGATAAAACTATACCGTTTATTGCACGATACAGAAAAGAGCTGACAGGCTCGCTGGACGATCAGGTGCTTAGAGAGATCGCTGACAGGCTCACATATCTTAGAAATCTCGAAAAACGTAAAGGCGAGATAATCTCTTCTATCACTGAGCAGGAGAAAATGACAGATGATATAATGTCTGCTATCGAAAATGCAAAGACCCTTGTGGAGGTGGAGGATATCTACAGACCTTTCAAGCCGAAGCGTAAAACAAGGGCTTCGGTGGCAAGAGAAAAGGGGCTTGAACCACTGGCTGAACTTATCTTGACCCAGGATAAGAAATGCGACCCGCAGGTCGAGGGGTCAAAATTTATCAACGAGGACAAGGGCGTAAAGTCTGCGGACGAAGCTTTGCAGGGTGCAATGGACATAATCGCAGAGGATATCTCTGACGACGCTGACCTTAGAAAATACATAAGAACGCTGTTTTCGCAGATAGGCGTGATAAGCTCAAAGGCGTCTGACGAGAACGCCGAGTCAGTGTACGAGAACTATTACGACTATGCCGAGGCTGTGGGAAAGATAGCAGGTCACAGAGTTTTGGCTTTGGACAGAGGCGAAAAAGAGGGCGTTCTGAAAGTATCAGTGAATGTCCCAGAGGGTGCAGGAGAGAGAGCATGCGTTTCAAAATATGTAAAAAACAAGTCAGAGTGCGGACAGCTTGTTACGGCTGCCTGTGAGGATGGCTATAAAAGGCTTATTTATCCGTCCATAGAGCGTGAGATAAGGGCGGAGCTTTCGGCAAATGCTCAGGAGGGGGCAATAAAGGTGTTCTCTTCAAATCTCAGACAGCTTCTTATGCAGCCGCCTGTTAAAGACACTGTTACCCTTGGTCTTGACCCAGGATATGCTCACGGCTGTAAGACCGCTGTAGTGGACGCTACGGGCAAGGTGCTTGACACTGCGATAATCTACATTACTCCGCCAAAGAAGGATACAGAGCGTGCTAAGCGTATTCTGACGGGCTTTATAAAGAAATATGGAGTTACGACTATCTCCATAGGCAATGGCACTGCTTCAAGAGAAACGGAGCAGTTCACAGCCGAGCTTATCAAAGAAATTCCGCAGAAAGTTTCTTACATGGTGGTATCTGAGGCTGGCGCTTCCGTTTACTCCGCTTCCAAGCTTGCGGCTGAGGAGTTTCCTGAATATGACGTTTCACTGCGTTCAGCAGTATCAATAGCACGCCGTTTGCAGGACCCTCTTGCAGAGCTTGTAAAGATAGACCCAAAGGCAATAGGCGTTGGACAGTATCAGCATGATATGCCAAAGGCGAGAATGGACGAGGCTTTAAAGGGCGTTGTTGAGGACTGCGTAAACTCAGTAGGCGTTGACCTTAATACGGCTTCATACTCATTGTTGTCATATATATCGGGCATAAATATGACAGTTGCAAAGAATATTGTTTCCTATCGTGAGGAAAACGGAGCTTTCACCGAAAGAAAGCAACTTATGAAAGTTCCGAAGCTTGGCGCAAAGGCTTTTGAGCAGTGCGCAGGCTTTTTGAGAGTGCGTGGCGGAAAAAATCCGCTGGATAACACCGCTGTTCACCCTGAGTCATATAAGGCAGCGCAGGCGCTTATTGACAGGTGCGGGCTGAGCCTTGCGGACATGGGCGACGTAAAGCAGATAGCTGAGAAAGTCAATGCAATGGGCATGAAGAAGCTTGCCACAGATATCGGCATTGGTGCTCCGACGTTAAAGGACATAGTAGGGGAGCTTGAAAAGCCGGGTCGTGACCCTCGTGACGAGCTGCCTCCACCGCTTATGAGAAGCGGCGACATCATGGAGCTTAAAGACTTGAAGCCGGGCATGGAGCTTATGGGCACTGTGAGAAACGTTATAGACTTCGGAGCGTTCGTTGATATCGGCGTCCATGAGGACGGTCTTGTACATATTTCTCAGATGTGCGACAGATATATAAAGCACCCTCTTGAGGTCGTAAAGGTCGGGGAGGTAGTTAAGGTTTGGGTACTTAACGTTGATCTGAAGAAAAAGCGTATTTCGCTTACTATGAAAAAGCCTAAGGTGTAGGGATCCAAAACGAAATAAGTTGGAAAAGTCCTAAATAAGTGGGACGTTGGTTTTACACTTTTGCGGCAGACTAAAGGGCTGTTAGAGCAGCCCTTTTTTTGTTTGCCGCCAGGTGTGGTCTTGCCGCAGGGAGCTGTGAAACGCCTTATGGCTTGACCTTACGGTATAATTATGGTAATATAAAATCGTACATAGACTATGTTATAAAAGGACGTGAAAAAATGCGGATCGCAGTTTGTGATGATAATGCTGTTTTTCTTCAGTTTTTTAAATCTATGCTGGCAAATGAACTTGAATCAAGGTCGGTCAAGGCTGATATAGAAACGTTTACCAAAGCTGAGAGCTTTTTTTACTGCCATGGTAAAAAGCCTTTTTCGGCTATATTTCTTGACCTTGATATGCCTGAAATGACCGGTTTTGAAGTCGCACGGCAGCTAGGTCAGAATGGTAATTGCTTCGTGATCTTTGTGACAAGTCATCAGGAGCTGGTTTATGACAGCTTTAATTTCAGACCGCTGAATTTTATATGCAAAGATCCTGACGCTGATGTTATGAAGGATAGGCTCCATATGGTAGCAGGACAGTTGACGGACGCATTGAAGCAGGAAAAGACAGTGGTTTTGGAGAACAGGGAGCAGGGAAGGATCTCTGTAAAGCTTCGGGATGTAACTTATATAGAGAGCAATAGCCACAGCATCATATATCATTTTGCAAATAATAAGGATACTATTGCAGTCAGAGATAGCATTGGCGAGATAGAAGAAGCTTATCGTAAATTTGATTTTATACGGGTGCATAAAAAATATATCGTCAATCTGAAATATGTTTTTAACATAAGCCGTTCAAATGAAACAGTGATCTTCAAAAGCGGTTCAGAGCTTCCCATGAGCCGAGGATATAAGAATGCAGTTGACGACGCTTTGACTGAATATCTGAGGAGAAAGTGATGACTATTACATTGTGGACGATATTTGAGATCTTGATAAACTTTTATCAGGGCGGTCTGGAAACATGGTTTATATATAGATTTCTTACGCCAAGATCTCATGAAAGGGCTAAGATATGGGCTGTTATATTTGCAGTTTGTGAAGGCTGTCTGGTCACTGTTTTTAATTATTTCACTGTATTTGAGGGCTTTGGAAGTGCTTTGTACTGGGCAAGTCTGCTTGTTTTTGCGTTTTGCTTTTTTAGTGACAATGCAGTAAAGAAATTTCTTTCCATATCCCTCTCGCAGGTTGCGATCTTGTTGATAACGTCATTGGAACTAAATGTTGTATCGTCATTTTTTAAAATATCCCTCAGGGAACTTGTGGTCGAACAAAGCTTGCTTAGATTTGTGACGCTTATAATGATCCAGATCTCTATATTCATTGTATTTAGATTAATACTGATGGTATTTAAACACACAGATGATTATACGGCTTCAGATTGGGTTACGATAATTGCAGTGCTTATTATTTCGTTTTCTCTCGTTATGGTAATACATGAACTGTCCCTTTTGGCAGACGATGGCCATAGGCTGTATATAAATCTGTCATATATGCTTGTCTTTGTTCTTAATATACTTATATTCTGGATAATAAATTCTTTGATAAAAAAGAATCGGAAGCTCAAGGAAATGGAGATAGTCAAACTAAGAGAGCAGTATCTTGAGCAGTTTATCGGAAACGCCGAGTCGCAATATGACGCCATGAGAAAACTAAGGCATGATATAAAAGACAAATATGAAACGGTCAATGAACTGTTGAAAGTCCAAAAAATAGATGAAACGAGAAAATTTATCTCAGAAAGCTTTGACCTTATCGAGAAGTCGGAGTCCTATGTTAAAACGAAAAATAATATTGTAAATGCTATCGTTAACGCAAAGCTTACGATGGCTTCTTCCTTGGGGATAAAAATATCGTGTATAACAGTTTCGGATTTTGAGGGAATAAAGGGAACTGACCTTTGCGACCTGTTGAGCAACACGTTGGAGAATGCTATAACGGCATGCAAGGAAATAGCCGACGACGCAAATAAATTTCTGTATCTGAAGATCGACCGAGAAACGGATACATATACGTTTTTGATAAAAAATTCAATAGATCATTCTGTTATGGATAGTAATCCAAGGCTTACGACCACAAAGGCTGATAAAAAACAGCATGGTCTGGGGACCTCCATAATCAGAGAGATAGCAAGAAAATATAATGGCAGATGCGATTTCTATGAGTCGGAGGGAATGTTTTGCTGTCAGGTAACATTGATGGCAGATACAACGGTCCTGAACTGATTGTTCTGGGCCGTTGCTGCATTTCGTGACAAAAACCTGCAACTCATTCCAAAAAGCTTGACATATTGCTGTTATTCTATTAAAATTCAAATTAGGGTAAGACAAAAGCGAGGCGATAGTTTATGGATCTTGTTGTATCGGGTATACTTAATTTTTTGACCGAGCAGGAAGCTATCGGCAAAGCAGGTGAGGTACAGGATTTTTATCGGTATGGCATAGAAATAACTATCTCATCAATGTTAAACGTTGTGCTTGTATTGCTTATGGGAGCATTGACAGGGCATTTGCTGGAAAGCGTAATATATTTGGCAGTGTTTATTGCTGTCAGGGTTATTACCGGAGGGTATCATGCAGATACATATTTCAGATGCAATCTGTTGATGTGTTCGACATTTATTGCCACAGCTTTTCTTAATGACAAGGTATGCGGATATATAAATATATGGGTGATCGCTGCCTTGGTTGTGTTTGAAGAGATAATAGCTTTTGTATTCTGCCCTGTGGAGAACAAAAATAAGCCTATAGAAAAAGAAAAAAAGCCAAAGTTCAAAGCGATGGGAATGATAGTTTTTCTGTTGCTTGATCTGTTTGGCGGGGCGATTATCAATAGATATCAGACGGCTGGATCTATGATCCTGTTAACAAATCTATTAATTGCAGTTTTAATAATATCAGCGAAGATCAAAGAAAAGAGGTGTGATAAGAATGAGATCATTTAAGAAATTGCTTGCCAGCCTTATTGCCAGAGCAACTAAGAGAATGGGTATAGCTGCCTGCGGATGTGCATCAATGTATGGTGGCTATCAAACTAAAGAGCCAAAAAACATTTACAAGAATTACGATAAGCATTACAAAGACTTTATCATTTCCCCTTTAAATCTTGTGATACTTGTAAATGAGGTAACATTAGCAGGAAGATAACTTCCTGCTGGTGTTACCATTTTTTGTAGTGAGTTCAAGCTTTTGACAGTGAGTAAATTTGCTTTTAGGTAACAAAAAAATCCGCCATACAAAAGGATGCGCTGTACTATTCGGTTTTCAAAGAACGGGCGGAGGCTATAGAGAAAGCCCCCTCACTTTCCATGACGAAAAGTTGAGGGGGCTACAACCAAGCTTTTTAATTTTCTAAAAGATTTTTGAGCTTTGCTCTGATTTTTGTCGAAGGCATAAAGAAAGAGCGTCGGAGATTGCCGTCCCCGTTCGGCTGGGGATATATGGTCAGAATGTGGGTGTCGCTTGCCGCCTTTCGGAAAGGGACTTGCTGCCAAGCCCACTTTCAAGAAAATAGGCGGTGGCGGAATGATCCGTCACCGCCTATTGTGTTTAGGCTATTTCGATTTCGGAAGCGTCGGCTTATTTAACCTCGGATTTCTTTCTCTTTTTGCCGCTTACGCCTAGCAGAGTCAGAACGCCGCCGCTGACGTACAGAGCAGCCAGCCAACCCATGTGGTTGCTGCTGTCACCGGTCTGAGGACACTTGGTGGAGTCGTCATTTCCTGTCTTATTGGTGTTATTATCACTGCTGCCTGTATTGTCGGTATTGCCGCCGTCGGGGAGCTTGTCGATGACCGTATTCTCGCTGCGCTTGGCGCCGCAAACGGTGCATTCCTCGTGCTTGATGCCGGTGGCCTCCTTGGTAGCGGCCTTGTCGATCACCCACTGGAAGCTGTGTGCTGCCGTGTCGGCCTTGTCGCCGCACTCGCACTCATGCCAGTGGTTGGTGCCGTCATACTTCCACTCTGTACCGTAGCTGTGGGTATGATTGCTGCCTGTTGCGGGGATCGGTGCGGTTTCAAGAACCTTCTTGCAGACGGTGCATTCCTTATGCTTAGTGCCGTCGGCGGTTTCGGTAGCTGCCGTGTCAACGATCCATTCGCTGGCACTGTGAGCCTCAATATTGGCCTTATCGCCGCATTCGCACTCATGCCAGTGATCGGTGTCGTCATACTTCCACTCGGTGCCGTAGCTGTGGGTATGGCTTGGAGGAGCATCCTTATAGGTGACCTCGAGCTTCACATCATTGCCGGGCATGGTGAAGGTGGTAGTCGCCTTGGTGGCGTCTGCCAGAGTGACATTGCCCTCCAGCACGACCCACTTGTCAAAGACCTTGCCTGCTTCCGGTGCGTCCGCCGTAACGGTCACAACGGTGTTCTGCGCGATCTTGTCTGTGATGAGTGTCCCTGCGGCAAGGGAGGCCGTGCCCTTGATGACCGTGACCGTGAACTCGGTCGCGGCGGAGCTTCTGACGAACCTTGTCTCGCCGCAGTCGGCACGCTGGCAGGTGTAGAGAATTCCTTCGCTCTTGCCCTGTTTTGCGGGTTTGCCGCCGTCCCAGTCGTGGCTGAGCTTATTAACGACATGACCGTAGCGGATAATCTGTCCGCAGCCGGCTGTGCACTGCTGGTCGCCGCTATAGCCTGAGGTGGTGCATCCTGGCTTAACCTCATTGATCAGCTTGTAGTTATCGGCAATTTCGTGGAGGGACGGGGTAGAGACGCCCTTCTGCGCGATCCTGTCGCACGATGTGCAGTACTGGTTGCCGGAATAGCCCCTCTCTGTACAGGTCGCCGTTCTTACATCCCGCAGTTCAAGGGGACCGCTATGCCTGAAGTCGCCGGTCTCGCCCTTTACGGTGCCGCCGCAAGCCGTGCAGCGGTAGTCGCCCTCATAGGCGCGGTGTCGGCAGTCTCCCGATTTGGCGTTATAGCGTTTGCCGCCATGGCTCGCGTCTGTGGTTGCCGAGTTGGCCGTGCCGTAGTAGTACAGCGGCTGCAGTGGACCGGTATGACCGGCGTTTGCAGGTGGGTAGATGTCCGAACCGGCACTGATGACATGGCCGCAGTCTGCGCAGGCGGTGTCGCCGGTGTAGCCCTTACGGTCGCAGATCTGCTCCTTCGCATTGAGCACCGTGGTGCCGCCGCTGTGGTCACAGCCTGCATAGACAGGCTCAAAGAAGAAACTGCCGCCGCCGGGGGCACCCATGGCGCTGAACTCTGGGATCGTGCAGCCCCACTCAAGGGCGGAGCCGTTGGTCACCAGCTTGAACAGGGTCTTTGCCTCGTTGACGCTCCAATTTTTAGAAACAGGTAATCCCGTACCGCTGATGATGTCATACTCATTGTATTCGCGGCGATACTCCACCTTCCAGCCTATGGCTTTCTGACCGGTTCTCTCCTCGGGATAAAGCCTGATCTTGTCGCCTGGCTTGACGATCATACGGGTTGCCCGGCCGTTTTTCACCGTCACAAGGGCGGTGTCCTTTGTCCAATCGCCGTCAATTTCTTTCGTCTCTTTGTATTCGCATACGCTGCATTCAGCTTCCATGCCGCCTTTATCGCCCTCGGTATCAGGGTTTTTGACCACATTCCAGCGGCCCCAACTATGGGGAACCATGATGAACTCCTCGCAGCCGGGAACCTTGCACTTTTCTGGGTGGGCATAGCCGGATTCAAGGATGAGCTCCTCCACCGTCTTGGTCGAGCCGCCGATGTTGAAGGTATACTCATAGATACTGCCGAAGCCGGTGCAGTCCCAGTTCCAGCCGTAATCATGGACATGGCTCTTCACAGGAACGATATAGTCGCAGACGGAACATCTGAGCACATCGACTCTGCCGCCGCCTACCGCGTCAAGGCTTCTGTCAAGCTCAAAGGTATGCGGGAAGATGCGCTCCTTGGAGCCGGTGGTCATATAATGCGCTTCGTAAGAGCCTGCTTCAAACAGACACGGGAGCTTGTGGCCGTCGCATTTCGGGTCGCCGCCCACGACACCGTCATGGGTAACCCCATGCTTATCGACCCAAGTGACATTGTATTTCGGCGTTCTCTCGCTGTCTTCCGTGGGCACACGCACACCCGCCTGCTTATGGCTGTAGGCATGGGTGGCAGTCAGCTTTGCCTCCGCCGTTTTCATGGTGTCCGAAGGGTCACCCTTTCTGCCGATGACGCAGTAGTAGGAGTAGTCATCCATGCAGGCCTCGGCGGAAACCGACAGCCTCAGCGTTGGGGTGTTCACGTCCACATAGTAATCTTTCTCCGGCAGCTTGTAGGGCGCCGCCGTGGGATTCGCATTATTCTTCTGATACCACTGATAGGTCAGCTCGTCGCCTTTCAGGCTCTTTGCCGAGACAGAGAAGGTGACCCAGTTATGTTCGCTGTACAGCAGGTCGTTTTCCGGCTCTTCGTCATAATCGCCGCTGCTGTAGATAGAGGTCTTACACTTGACGCCCCTCGGCTGGCGGTTGATGACGATGGAACTGCCGCTGATGTAGCCGCAGACCTTGCACACGCCCTTGGCGTCAAATTCATGGTTGGCGGCATTCAGCTTTTTATCGTCACAATAGCGGCAGGGGTGCCAGTGCTGCGTTCCGTCAGCCGCCCAGGTGGCGGAGGCTATGTGGGTATGTCCGGCGCCGGAATGCTCCGTCTTCAGATGATCCTCAAAATCAGAGTCGCTGAAGCACCAGTCGTCATGATCGCAGCCCATAGCGCTTACGGCATCTCGGCAGCAGTCCTTGCAACGCTGATCGCAGCCGTCCTCGCAGGGATCGCTGTCGTGGAAGCACAGGCCGCAGTCCTCACAGAAGTGATCCGCATAGTCAGTGTCCATTGCGCACATTCCCTCGGAGCAGTCGGAGTTGCCCTCGCAGCACTCCTTGCACATCTCGCAGGTTTCGCAGACTCGTCCTCGTCCTCCTTATCCGTGACCCAGCCGTCGCAGCCCTGACAGATGTGCTCGTCCCACTCGGCGCTTTCCACGCAGGTCTCGCCGTCTGGGCAGCCGCCGCCCTCGGAGTTATCTCGGCAGCACTCAAGGCACAAGCCGCAGTCCTCGCAGGATTCCTGGTTCAGCAGGCATTCCTCACACTGCTCGCAGGCCGTGTGGCAATCGATGCAGTGGATGACGCCGGTATCATCGTCGTCCACGCACTCGTCCACCGAACCGAAGCAGGCGTTACACAGTGAGCAGTGCATCGGGTCGCTGTCATCGTTTGCGCAGTCATCGCAGAAGCCGCAGGAGTCGCAGATGGTTATGGAGCAGCAGGGACCCTTATGGCATTCGCCGCACAGCTGGTCATCCTCGCCAATGTAGCACTTGGCGCAGGTGGAGCAGTGCGTGTCCTCCATGCACTCTGCGCATTTATAGCACTCCTCGCACCAGTAGGCGTGTCGCCCAGGCACACACCGCAGTCGTTGCAATGGGTTTCAACCCAGCAATCGTAGTTGCAGTCAATGGTGCAGAACTGGCAGTCGCACAAATTCTCACCCCAGTGGTAGTGGTCGCAGTTGGGGCAATCTCCGCCGGTGTCGTAGTCATCCCAAAAGGCGTGGGCGGGAAGCTCCAGACCCGGCATCAGTGAGAGCAGCATCACAAGCGCCAACAGGACGCTGGCGACGCGCCTTCGTTTGTTCGTTTTTGTCATACTATTATTCCTCCCTCATAATTATTTTGAAGATTTTTATGCTTTTTGTGTTGCCTGATTTAAACACTGTCGATGACCGAAGCAAAGTAGTTTTCGGATACCGAACCGAAGAGAAAAGCGTCTATCAGCCCCTCACGCTTTGCCTGCCGTACCTTTTCGGTCAAATCTTCATCTGTATCATCATCCACAAAGAGAATGACACGACAGCTTTCCGTGTTCCGTTTTACCTTGTCACGGATCGCCATTCGTTCTTTGAACATCCATGGCGAATACGCCTTGACTTCCATTAAAAGCACATCCGGTCGATGCGTTTTGCACCACTCGGCGGTTGCGTCCGGCGACTCGGAAATCACAACTTGGCAATCGTCCAATTTTTGCATCAGCATTCGCTCCATGGTGTGCGCATGGATATCGCTTTGAATGTCCAGAACGATTTTTTTCATCATTCATCACCACCTTCTAAAAGCACAATCCTAATCTTACATTATCTATTATACTGATTTTTTGGCGTTTGTCACTGGCACTTGTGCCAGTAACAGAAGAAAGATCTCGATTTTTTAAAAAAATTTTTGCCTTTTGGGCGCGAAAAACCCCTTGACCGTACAGCCAAGGGGTTCAGTTTTGCTTATTCGTCTTTTAAGGTGATCACCATGAGCTTGTTTTCAATGGCGGTTGCAACCAGCGCTTCTCTGCTTTCAAAGCCGCTCTTTTCCACCATATCGTCCAGGTTCCAGCGAACGCCGTTTTTGGAGATGCCCAGTTTATCGGCAATTTCCTGATAGGTAAAGCCCTTTATATAAAGGCGTAGTATGTCTAACTGCCGGGGCGAGAAGACATCGGACATCGTACCCTCCATTTCAATGGCCGGAGCGGTATCGGGGAATACCTTTTCGCCTGCCAGAGTGCGCTTTACCACGCTCATCAGCTCCTCTGTTCCGTGGTCCTTATACCACAGGCTGTCGGCAGCACCCATTTTGGCTCTTTGCAAAACTTCGGGATCGACAAGCGAGGTAGCCACAACGATTTTGATTTGCGGAAAAGCCTTTTTGATGCGCTCTGCGGCGGCAAGACCGGAATGCTTATGCTGCGTCTGCACATCCATAAGGACGAGCTTTACGGTGGCGTCGCAGTGCTTTTCCGCTTCAAAGGCGTCACGGAAAACGCCGACAAGATGAAACTCGCCGTCTGCCGCAAGACGATCGACAAAGTGCTTTTGGATGTATAGATCATCTTCTACAAGTATGGTGTTTATCATAGGCTCATCTCCTTTGTGGGAATCGTAATAAGAAGAGCAAAGCGTGGATTGTGCGAAATATGCATTTCACCGCCGGAGCTTTCAATACTGCGGCGAAGCGTTGACAGGCCGCTGCCTTCCTTTATCGGCTCTGTGGGTATTTTGCCATTGTTGGTTATGGTAACATCATAGCGTTCGCCGCGCTGGGCAATGCGGATATATACCTCATTCCCGTCTGCGTGCTTGATGCAGTTGGTCACGCACTCCTTGGCGGCAGCAACGGTCAGCTCCTCGGCTGCGGTATCACGGGGCAGGTAGCCGTCGATTTTTACAGCCACGCCAAGCTGCTGTGCGGTTCTTTTTACCTCGTCCATTGTGCTGACAGAGGTGACACGGTTGCTTGCCAGCATACCGATGGCATTTTGCAGCGCCTCAAGCTTTCGCTCGGTATCCTCTCCACTGTCTATGATGTCACGGATGGTCAGGAGGCTTCGCCCGATGGTATCGTGAATATAGACCTTTAGGTCAAGGCTTTCCTTCTCTTTGACATCGTTCTCCATGCGAGCGTACATTTTCCTGAGCTTTCGATTGACTTCTGCCAGTTCTTCATTTATTTCCTCTTGCTTTTGGTAGCCGTTATACAGCTCGGTTACATTGTGCGCCGTTATCTGCTGCCAGCGGTCATCGCTGTCCACGGTGATATTTTGTGTGCGAAACTGCCAGACGGTCTTGTCGGGCAGGATGTAGCAATCATCCTTGACGGTTACGGATCTGTCCGGTGCGCTCAGGGCATTTTCCATATCGCTTTTGATTTGCAGCTCGTGGCCGCAAAGGGCAAAGGAGAGCCTGCGCATACGGTTGTTGCACAGGATGATCCTGCCGTTCGGGTCGGCAAAGCAGATGCCCATAGGCAGCTTATCGGTTGCTTCCTTAATGGAGAACGGCGAGAGCTCGTTCTTTTTACGGCGGTATTCCCGCGGCAGAGCAATGGCAAAGTGAACTGCCGCAAGGAAAATGGCAGCGGCAAATATCAGCACGGTGCGTCCAGCAGAAATGCGTCCCCGATATTATCGGGATCAGCCTGAGAAACGGAGAATAGCAGCGGGATCATCACCGCCATGACCGCCAGACTCAGCAGGCTGCGCACCGGCTTATTGCTGCGAAGAAGCTGATACATAAACAGCCCGATCTCAAGGACGATCTCCACAAGCATGATAAACGGCAGCATGGTCTGCCAAAATTCAGAAAGGGAAGAAAATGCACTCATTTCCTGTCACCTTCTTTCGCTTCAAATACAAGGTGCTGGTATTCCTCGTCATCCTCTTTTTCACAGCGGATACCGTCTCCGCTTACCAAAGCGGAAAGGTCGGCTTTGCAGCACACATTCAGTGACAAGCGCAAGCCGTTTGCCTTTATGAGACTAACCTGTATGCCTGTTAAATTCAAAATGTCGGCTTCAATAACAGATTCATAAAAATCAAATACAGCAGTCGCCGTTTTGCCGGAGAGCATGGAAAGAGACTCGTCCACATAGAGCGAGCTGCGGACGCCCAACAGCTTCAGCGTTTGGAGGGACTCATTGAAGGCACGGTGGAGTTCCGTTTCCGCTATTTTAATATCTCGGTCGGTAAGGAGCGTCAGATGCTTGCGGCGTTTAATATAGCTGCACAGCACGGCGATCTCGGCAAGGAGCGTTTTGGCACTGTCGGGATCGGTGCTTGAGATTCGGCGGTATTCCTTAGTGAGCTCTGCAATGCGGTCGATCTGCGTCTGTGTAGCGGAACGCAGGAGATCATACAGGCGGTTTTGCTCCTCCACCTTGCGGCGCTTGGCTTCACGCTTGTATTCATAACGGAGTATTTCGTTCCTGTCGGCAAGCTCGTCTGCAAGAAGCTCGGAGTCCTCCTTGATGTCACGCAAAGCCGACACGTCCTCTGTCCATACGGCATAGCCGCCATCAATGGGCATGGTGTGAACGGTCAAGCCGCCCATCGTGACCGGGCTTTGCTCGGCTTTTTTCATCGTTTCCTTTGAGATAGGCGCAGTGTTTACAGCTGCATACCGAACGGTAAAGTCCTTGTCGGTGATCTCTGCCGATGTGCCGACAGAGGAGGCAAACAAGTCCACATAACGGCTGTTTGAATGTATATATCCACAGGCGATGCAAAACTCAAAGGTCAGAATATACATCACACTTTGGAATGCGGCAATATCGCCGAACAAGTGGAGCAGCCAATCCGCACCCGCATAGTAAAGCACGCTGTAAACGATCGTCAGCAGCATAGGAACAATGGGCAGAAAGTGGAGCCTTCCTTTTTGCACACGGCATTTTAAAAACATAATTACGAGTGCGGCAAAGGCACACAGCACCTGCCAGCCTACAATAATGAAGTAGCCTATCGAGTAGCCGTTGTTTTTGTCTGTCCACACGGCGGCGTCCTCGGAAAGGTAAATACGAATTGGTGCAGGTCATTTGTGAGCACGAGCAGAAGCAATGTGCCGGAGATGATCCACAGAATCGACATTCCCTTGGGAAATTTGTATTCGTCCGGCTTTCCCAATGACATGGCGATCAGCAGCGCCAGCATAGGCACAAACAGCATGGGCAGATAGAACAGATACCACAGGTAACGGACGCATCCGGCTGCCAGAATATAAAATACTTTGCCGAACGGACTACCATCCATATGATGAGCAGTACTGCGGTGACCGTCATAAACCTGCACACCTGCTTTTGCACGATCCGCTGACGGACGGAGAGCCCCCAGGCGGCGAACAGACCGATATAGATAAAGCTGCGCAGATAGGAAAACAGCATCGGGTAGAAGCTGCCCCTGCCCACAATTCGGAAGCAATATGCCAGTATCACGGCAAGTACAGCGATGCCGCTTGTTATGATAGTATTCTTTTTCTGTTCGGTCATAAACAGACCCCATTTCGCCTTCATTCGTTTTTGTTTATCTTTGGGTAGCAAAAAAGCCCGATATATTCGGGCTTTTCGCAGGAGACATCTTTTTTGTCTCCACATTATGGCGTTCCCGAGGTGATTCGAACACCCGACCTACCGCTTAGGAGGCGGTCGCTCTATCCAGCTGAGCTACGGAAACACATTACAATCGTTATTATATCACAGTTTTGCAATTTTGTCAAATGTTTATTTGACAAAAAAGTTGACTCGCCATAGCAACAGGTTCGGCTCAAAATATAAGAGCAAGGCAGAAACAGCAGGCGGCATTATACTCGTTTTGATCGTGCTGAAGATCTTTCTTGAGGGAGTTGGCATACTCAAATAGCATAAAAACAAGGGCGGAAGTTTTCAAACTATCCGCCCTCTTGTTATGTCTGTTAGTCCCGTCGACTATGATGTTTACGCTTTTGCGTGTACATCTCACGATCTGACGCTTTCATAAGATCGTCGATCTCTTTCAATGTTTTCGGTTTTCCAGCTTTGTAGCCACAGCTTATCGACACATCATATGGCGACTTGCTTCTGCGATTGTATTCTGCGATGCTGCGGAATACCTTTTCGTAAAAGCTGTCTGCACCGTCTGTTTCAGCGATAACAGCCACAAATTCATCACCACCGAAGCGTGAGCATATCCCACCTTCTGCAGTGCATTTTGTCATCAGCGACGCCACTGCCTTTATCGCCTTGTCACCCTCGTTGTGACCATAGAGGTCATTTATCTTTTTAAGGTTGTCCATGTCAATGGAGAATACCCATACGCCTACGCCCTGCTTCTCAGCCTTTGAAATAAGCTTTCTTACGTTCTTGTAAAAGCCCCTGCGATTATATATCCCTGTCATGGGGTCAAGCATATGTATCCTTGCAAGCTCTGCATTTGCCCTTTCAAGCCGCTGGCGGTTTTTAAAGCTCTCCATTATCTGATTGGTGTTGTTTATAAAACGTCTTGTGTTCTGGAAAAGAAAATATATAGGACTATATGAATTTGCCGCATATCCTATGACCTCGTCCTGAAAATGGAGCGGTGAGAACATTAAGCAGTTATGGCGTCCAAGGACTTGCTCCATATCAGGCAAAAGATCCTTGGTGTCAAATACTTCACCGGTCTTGTATTTGTTGTCAAAAGTCTGCATGAAAACTCTCATCTGCTTTGTAAAGCTGTTATTAAAGCGTTCTCTCTGCCTCGTGTTTGACAGAAAATCAGAGTTTGTGCATACCCAGCTATAATAATCTCCCGAACGTGCCATTACCTTTGCCATTTCTTCTACAGTGTGACATTCCACTGTTTTTGCAAGATAAGAGAACATATGCTGTTCGTGACCATCAGAATTGTTCATTCTGTGGTAAAGCTCAAGGATCTTGTCGCCTACTTCTCTCGGGTCTATTTTCTTACAGCCGCAAGACTGGGATATCCTCATGGTGTAGCTGACCTCTATTTTTTCAGGAAGAGGAACTCCGTTCATCATATGGTCTATGGCGTTTATTATCTTTTCGCCAAGCACATCATTGTCTACAGCCGCCGTTGTAAGACGAGGGCTGTTATACTGTTCAAGCTCGATGCCGTCAAAGCCCGTTACAATAACGTCTTCAGGCACTTTTATGCCGCGTTCTCTCAGTATGCTGCAAGCTGTTATCGCCATAGCGTCGTTTGCACATATTATCGCCTGCGGAAATTCCAAACTGCTTTCTAAAAATTTCTGCAATACTCCTTTTGTTGGCATATCCCAGAAGTCACCATAGCCAAGACGCTCAGGCTCAAATTCTATGCTGTTTTCTGCAAGCACCTTTTTGTATGCTTCTATACGCTCTTCTGAGAAAGCATTACCCTTTACGCCAGCAATGAAATTAACTCTTCTGCAGCCGTGAAATTCGATCACATGGCGAACTATCTTTTCAAAAACGTCAGAGTAATTGAATGTCACACTGCAGCAATTATCCATTGTACTGTCAACGCATATGACAGGAACACCGTGTTCATGGGCACGCTTGCTTATCTCGTTGGAAATGCTGTCTCTTTTTATTGCCTCGGGCATTATTATAAGTACGTGAAGAATGTCATAATTTATAAGATCAAAAATGCTTGCTTCACCATGGTTGTAGGAGCTGTTGTGATAAAGGTCGCAAAAGGTGTTGAAAAGAAGCACCTTGTAGCCCTCTTTTACACCCTTTCGGCTTATGGAAGATACTATCTCTCTCACATAGTCAGATTGTACGCATGAAGTGCAGATACCTATTATTTTATATTTCGCTGTATCGCTTGTAAACATAGCTTGCTCCTTCGTCAGGGTCATGACGACCCACCACTATCTATATAAAATAATTGCTTTTTTGCTTTGATATGTGATTGCTATTAGAAAATATTCACACACCGTTAATGTTACCATATCCGCACTATAATGTCAATAGAAAACTCACAAAATTCACAAAAATCTTCTTTTTGAAAGCATTTATGCTGTTGTAAAAAAATGACAGACCGACTTTCAGCTTTTTTCGCTGGAAGTCGGTCTTTGTTTATCGTAAAACATATCGAGCATGGGGCGACAAGAGGTCGCCCCTACACAAAATAGCGTATTTTATGGGCTTTTTTATTCAGCTACCCACTGTTTTAAAGCCGCAGAAAGTCGTCTGTCGATATCCTTTCTTGTCTGCTCGCACTCCTTAGGATAGTCCTTTGCAGCCTTGAAAATAAATTTCATTACGAATTTAAGTCCCACAGGAAGTGCTTTTCTGAGCATTGTCTCAGGAAGCACAAAGTGCGTTCCATGCTCGTAAGTCAGGGCTTCGTAATCGCACTCGTGAGGGCGTTCTTTCAAGCGCTTATCCATGCGGCGGACGTATTTTCCTGCCTCCCAGAAGCTGTCGTCATCAGCACCCACCATTATAAGCTTGCCCTTGATGTTCTCAACCTTTATCATTTCTTCCTCTGTATGTTCTCTTGCCTTTTCAGAGTCAATAAAAAGGTGCGTGCTTCGTGTTATATCTCCCGAGCCTTTGGTTTCTTCTTCTATTTTGTGATAGTATTCAGGGTGGGCATAAACGAACGGCATATAGGCAAGCGGCTTGCCCTGCCATGAAAGTGTGGAAGCGTCAGGGATAGGCCATTCCTTGCAGCCGTCTTTTTCGCCCTGCTCAAAGCCCTGCCATACAAAGTCGCTTGGCGTAAGACCGAAAGTGAGTGTTATGTCAGGGAAATATGAAGCTGCCACAAGGGAATCCATTCCTGCCGTACTCATTCCCATTATGCCTATCTTCTTGTTTCCATGGCTTTTGAGCCACTTTATGGCGGTCTCTATCCTTTCAAGCGGGAAGTTCACATGGCCGTAGTTCTTCACGTCAGGTGACATACACATAACGTTCACGCCATTTTTGTGAAGCCATTTTGCTCCGCACTTTGCCATAAAGTCATTAGGATCGTCGCCGAACAGACCTATCATTGCGCAGTTTGCACCCTTTGGATTTTCATAATATGTACCATAAAAACCGTCTTTCTCATTGCTAAAAAATTGTTTCTTCATAATACCGACCTTTCTAAGTTGGTTTTCTTTATAAAGTTAGATTAAACTAACCATATTTCAAAAAAAACAGGGTAGATTACTTCGCCCTAAGCTATATTATATCACACTTTTGCTTATTTGTCAGGTATATTAACGAAAAAAGTCAGATGTATTGTAAATTTTTGATTTTCTTAGTGTTGCTTATATATTAATAAAATGGCGGAGAACGCATTCTTTTTGCAGTTCTCCGCTACTTTTATGCCTTATTTTTTGCCGCATCTGCTGTGACAGTGTGAGCAACAGCCACAGCATTTACCTTTTTTCTTTTGCTTTGATATACTTATTGCCGCCGCCACTGCCCATAAAAGCAGAAGTATCACCACTATCCAGTCGGCTGTATTCATAATAATGCTCCTATCTGATATACCGCACAGCCGCAAAGCCATGCCACCATGCACTGCATTATCACAACGCCTACTGTCTGTATCCTTGAATCAAGCTCTCTCTTTATGGTCGCCACCGCCGCAACACATGGGGTGTAAAGCAGGGTGAATACGAGAAAGCTCAGTGCGGAAAGGGTGGAAAATGCTCCCGAAAGAGCAGTGCCAAGATTTGCAGTGCTTGTGTTCATCAGTACCGCCATTGTGCTTACTACCGCCTCTTTTGCAGTGAAGCCCGAAATAAGCGAGGTGGTCACTCTCCAATCTGCAAAGCCCAATGGCTTGAATATTGGCGATATAGCCTGACCGATAAGAGCGAGCAGGCTGTCAGAGGAGTCTTTCACAACGTTGAGCTTTGCGTCAAAGGTCTCCAAAAACCATATTATGATAGTCGCAAAGAATATAACTGTGAAAGCTCTTTGTATAAAGTCCTTTGCCTTGTCCCAAAGAAGAAGTCCTACGCTTTTTGCCGAAGGAAGACGATAGTTTGGAAGCTCCATTACAAACGGCACAGGCTTGCCACGGAAAGCTGTATTTTTCAGTATCAGTGCAACTATTATCCCAAGCACTATGCCCGTTATGTATAAGCCTATCATCACAAGCGCCTGATATTTTTTGAAAAATGCTGCACAGAAAACTGCGTAAATAGGTATCTTTGCTGAACAGCTCATGTAAGGGGTAAGAAGTATGGTCATTTTTCTGTCACGGTCTGATACAAGCGTTCTCGTTGCCATTATGGCAGGCACTGAACAGCCGAAGCCTATGAGCATAGGCACAAAGCTTCGTCCCGAAAGACCGATCTTTCTTAGAAGCTTGTCCATTACGAATGCCACTCGTGCCATGTAGCCCGTGTCCTCCAGTATGGAAAGGAAAAAGAACAGCGTCACTATTATAGGCAAAAAGCTTAGAACGCTTCCAACGCCTGCAAAAACTCCGTCTATTATAAGGCTGTGTACAACAGGGTTTATGCCGTAGGCTGTAAGCCCTTTGTCTGCTAGGTCGGTGAGCTTGTCTATACCAAGGGAAAGCCAATCGGAAAGGGTCGAGCCGATAACATTGAATGTGAGGAAAAATACAAGAAACATTATGCCGAAAAATACAGGCAGTGCAGTGTATTTTCCCGTTAAAATGCGGTCTATTTTTACGCTCCGCTTGTGTTCTCGGCTCTCGTGGCATTTCACAACGCTTATGGCAACGACTTTCTCGATAAAGTCGTATCGCATATCTGCAAGCGCCGCATTTCTGTCAAGCTTTGATTCGTCCTCCATTTCCACTATGCAGTGTTCGAGAAGCTCCAGCTCGTTTTGATTAAGCTCAAGCTGATCCTCGATATTCTTATCACCCTCAATAAGCTTTGAAGCACAAAATCTCGGCGGTATGCCCACTCGATTAGCGTGATCCATGATGAGATGAACAACTGCGTGTATACATCTGTGAACAGGGGAGTCGTCAGCACAAAAGTCTGTGACAACAGGCTTTGTCTTGTTTCGGGCGGTTTCTACAGCCTTGTCGATAAGGTCTGAGATACCCTCGCCCTTTGCCGCACTTACTGGTATAACAGGTATGCCAAGTGCGTCGCTCATCATTTTTACGTCTATCGTTCCACCGTTGGCTCTTACCTCGTCCATCATGTTTAAGGCAAGCACCATTGGCACACGCAGTTCAAGAAGCTGTAAAGTGAGATACAGATTTCGTTCTATATTGGTGGCGTCAACAATGTTTATAATGCCGTCAGGCTTTTCGTTTATTATGTAGTCACGGGTGACGATCTCTTCCTGCGTGTAAGGGCGCAGTGAGTATATTCCCGGCAGATCCACCACAGTGCAGTTTTTCTGCCCCTTTATGTCACCGACCTTCTGCTCGACTGTTACACCGGGAAAGTTTCCAACGTGCTGATTAGACCCTGTAAGGGCGTTAAAAAGCGTGGTCTTTCCGCAGTTCTGATTTCCTGCAAGGGCAAATCTCATATATGGTCATTCTCCTCTGTTTTTTCTATCTCTATGTTTTTTGCGTCCTCTATCCTAAGCGTCAGCTCGTAGCCTCTCAGCACGATATCAAGAGGGTCGCCCATTGGCGCACGCTTTAGCATTTTCACCTTTGTTTTGGGTATAAGTCCCATGTCGAGAAAACGCAGTCTAAGCGCACCCTCGCCACCTACCGCTTTTATCACGCAGACTCACCCGTTTTAAGCTTATCAAGAGTCATTGTCTTTTCCTCCATAGCTATATTTTATTCTTATGTTTTATCTAAAAGAACTTCACAAAATAAGTTTACCATGGCTAACTTTACTTGTCAATAGCATATGTCATATATTTTATTCGATTGTTATCTAAAAAATTTATTCAAATAGATAACTTCCAATTGACAACGCCAACAAATCGTGCTATCATAAAGTAAGACAAAGTACACTTTTATATTACGGGGGTGTTTTATGGATACCCGTGTGGCAATACTTGCAATAATCGCACACGATAACGGTTCTGCGCAGGAGATAAACGCAATTCTTCATGAGCATGCCGAGTATATAATAGGACGAATGGGTCTGCCATACCGAGAGCGTGGCATGAACATAATAAGCGTGGCAGTTGACGCTCCGCAGGACGTTATAAATTCTCTTGCAGGCAAGATAGGCAGGCTTGAGGGAGTGACCGCCAAGACCCTTTATTCGCCACAGTAAAAATTTAATAAATATTTGTGACCCTGACGCCGAAAACGAGTTTTCTCCTTTAAGGCGAAAGAATACACATCAAGCAGAAAGCTGCACTATCGTGTGGTCTTGTTTTGCTATAGAAAAGCTGTATCCATAGGGGTATGGCTTATTTTTTTTGAGAGGAGCTTTTGCAATGGGACTTAATGACGCACCAAGCGGAGAACGTATACATATAGGATTTTTCGGCAGACGAAACGCAGGAAAATCAAGCGTTGTGAATGCAGTAACAAATCAGGATCTTGCAGTGGTATCCGATACGAAAGGCACTACCACCGACCCTGTTACAAAGGCAATGGAGCTTTTGCCCCTTGGCCCTGTTGTGATAATAGATACCCCAGGCTTTGACGACGAGGGCAAGCTTGGAGAGCTTCGTGTTAAGAAAACTAAGCAGATACTAAACAGAACAGATTGCGCAGTTCTTGTTACCGATTGCACCTTGCCCCTTGGCGACTGCGAAAAACAGCTTATCTCAATATTCAAAGAGAAAAACATACCTTTTATCATAGCCAAAAACAAAGCCGACCTGCTCACTGATATCCCAAAAGAGGAGGGGACAGTGTACGTCAGCGCAAAAGAGAAAACAGGCATAGAGGAGCTTAAAAACGCCGTTGCAAAGCTCACTGAAACAGACACCATGACAATGAAGCTTGTGGGCGACCTTATAAAGCCTGACGATATGGTGGTGCTTGTCACCCCTATCGACAGCGCCGCACCAAAGGGCAGGCTTATCCTGCCACAACAGCAGGCCATAAGAGATGTTCTTGAAGCAAACGCCTGTGCAGTGGTGGTAAGAGAAACTGAGCTTTCAGGAGTGCTTGGCAGGATAGAGAAGCCTGCACTTGTTATAACGGATAGTCAGGCTTTCTCAAGAGTTTCAAAGGATACTCCCGAGGATATCCCTCTCACCTCGTTTTCTATCCTTATGGCTAGATATAAGGGCTTTCTTGACGCCGCAGTAAAGGGCGTGAAAGCTATCGACAATCTTAAAGATGGTGACAAGGTGCTTATTTCAGAGGGCTGTACACATCACAGACAGTGCGGTGATATAGGCTCTGTGAAGCTTCCGAACTGGCTGAAAGAATACACAGGCAAGGAACTTGATATAACATTGTCCTCAGGTCATGGCTTTCCGGAGGAGCTTTCAGACTTTGCGCTTTGCATACACTGTGGCGGCTGTATGCTCGGCTCAAAAGAGCTTACCTACAGAATGAAATGTGCTTGTGACGCAGGCGTGCCGTTCACAAATTACGGCATTGCAATTGCCTATATGAAAGGTATTCTCAAACGTAGCATAGAAGTGTTTCCACATCTTGTAAAGGAGCTTGAAGATCACAATGGCGGTCAGAGAACTTATTGATAAACTAAACTGCGAGAAAAAGCTTTCCCACGATGAATGGGTGAAGCTTATAAAAGAATATGACGAGAGCGACAGAGCCTATGCCGCCGGGCTTGCAAGGGTCATTTCGCAGGAGATGTTCGGCAGGGATATCTACATAAGGGGCATAGTGGAGTTTTCAAACATCTGCAAAAATGATTGCCTTTACTGTGGCATAAGGCGTTCAAACGGCAACGTGAGCAGATACAGGCTCACCGCCGAGGAGATCTTGCAGTGCTGTGACGAGGGCTACGGCTATGGCTTCCGTACCTTTGTGCTTCAAAGCGGTGAGGACGCTTTCTATGACAGAGAAATGCTCTGTGGTATCGTCAGCGAGATAAAAAAACGCCACTCTGACTGTGCGGTAACGTTATCCCTAGGTGAGAAAAGCCGTGAGGACTATGAGGCGTTTTTTAAGGCAGGTGCAGACCGGTATCTTCTCAGGCACGAAACTGCCGACGAGGAGCATTACAAAAAGCTCCACCCAGCCGAAATGTCTTGGAAAAACCGAATGGAGTGCCTTTCAGATCTAAAAGAGATAGGCTATCAGACAGGCTGTGGGATGATGATAGGCTCGCCTTATCAGACGGTGGAGTGCCTTGCTGAGGATATGGAGTTTATGTGCGATTTCAAGCCCGAAATGATAGGCATTGGACCTTTTCTCCCACATAAGGACACGCCTTTCAGAAGCTGTCCACAAGGCTCATATGAGCTTACTCTCTTTCTGCTGAGCATTTGCAGGATAATGCTCCCCGACGTTCTTTTGCCTGCCACCACAGCCCTTGGCACTATTGATCCCAAAGGGAGAGAACAAGGGGTGCTGTCAGGTGCGAACGTTATAATGCCGAATCTGTCCCCTGTGGCAGTGAGAAAAAAATATATGCTCTATGACAACAAGATATGCACAGGTGACGAGTCTGCACGGTGCAGGGCTTGCCTTGAAAGACGAATGGAGTCCATAGGCTATAAAATAAAGATATCAAGAGGAGATCACAGATAATGATAAAGCTTGCTTTTTACGGAAAAGGCGGAATAGGAAAGTCAACGGCGGCATCAAACGTCAGTGCTGCACTTGCACAAAAAGGGCTGAAGGTCATGCAGATAGGCTGTGACCCAAAGGCTGACTCCACCATATTTCTACATGGGGGAGAGAGGATACCCACCGTTCTTGACCTTGTGCGAAAAGGCGAAAGCTTTGACCTTGAAGATATGGTAAGGGTAGGCTATAACGGTGTTGTGTGCGTTGAAGCAGGCGGTCCGGTCCCGGGGCTTGGCTGTGCAGGCAGAGGTATAATCGCCGCTTTGGAGGAGCTTGAAAAAAAGGGCGCATATGAAAAATATCAGCCTGACGTTGTTATCTATGACGTTCTCGGAGACGTGGTGTGCGGAGGTTTTTCAATGCCAATGCGAAAGGCTATGCCGATAAGGTGTTTATTATAACATCAGGTGAGAGTATGTCTGTATATGCCGCCGCAAACATCGCAATGGCGGTGGAAAATTTCAAAAGCCGTGGATATGCTTCTCTTGGCGGTTTTATCCTCAATAAACGCAACGTAAAAAACGAGGAGGAAAAAGCGGCAGAGCTTGCGGCTGATTTTCACAGCTCTGTGATAGCAGAGATAGACCGAAGCGACCTTGTGAGCGAAGCTGAGGATATGCGCAAAACTGTCATGGAAGCTTTCCCTGACAGCACTGCGGCAGAGCAGTATAGGGCATTGGCGGATAAGATAGCCGAGCTTTGCGGTATGGGAGAAGAAAAATGATAAAAGACAACGGCATAAATATAACGAAGGCGGCTTTTCCTGCGCCTTTTGAAAGCGGTCTTGAATATAATCCCCCCACAAGGGGCGTGTGGAATATCGTCCATACCGGTATGCTTATCCCTGAGTCACGGCAGATATTTGTCTGCGCACAGGGCTGTTTAAGGGGTGTTATCCTCACTGCGGCAGAGATGAATGCCATGGACAGAATGTCATGGGTGACTGTTTCTGAGCAGGATCTGTATGACGGCACAATGGAGCAGGACGTTATAGACGGAGTGAGGGATATAATAAACAGGCTTGAGGAAAAGCCAAAATGCGTTTTGATTTTTCTAAGCTGTGTTCACCTTTTTGCAGGCTGTGACTATAAATGATAATAGACGAGCTTTCGGCATTGTTTCCGCAGGTGCATTTTATAGATTGCTACATGACGCCTACCATGAGAAAGTCTATCTCCCCCGACAGCCTTATGAGAAAACAGCTTTACGAGCCACTTGAAAAGTGCGAAAAGAAGCCTAAAACGGCGGCAATAATAGGCTGTGACAGAGCCACGGACGAAGCCTCCGAGCTTGTAAAAATAATAAACTCAGCAGGCTTTGAGCTTCTTGACATAACAAAGTGCAAGACCTATGAGGAGTATCTCTCCATGGCGGAAAGCTCTTTGAATATCACCTATATCTCCACGGCAAAGCCGTCAGGAGAGGAGCTTGAAAAGCGACTTGGCACAAAGCATTTGTATCTGCCTTGTGCTATGGCTATGATGAGATAGAGGAAAATTACAGCAGGCTTTGCACCCAGCTTGGTGTGAAAATGCCTGACTTTTCTGCTGACAGAGAAGCCGCCGACAAGGCTCTTGCAAATGCCCTTGAGATAGTGGAAAATATGCCTATAGCCGTGGATTATACCGCTCTGCCAAGACCCCTTGGCTTTTGCAGACTTCTTGCAGAGAAAGGCTTCAATGTGAAGCGTTGCTACGCCGACAGCTTTTCAGAGGAGGAAAGGGCAGATTTTGAGTGGCTGAAAGCCCATTGCCACGACCTTGAAATTCTCCCTACTGTGAATGTGAAAATGGAGTTTTCACAGTGTAAAGAAAAATATCTTGCAGTAGGTCAGAAAGCAGCGTTTTTCTGCCAGACCGATAACTTTGTTGATATAGTCGCAGGGGGCGGCGGATACGGCTTCGAGGGCATAAAAAGGCTTGCAGAGCTTATGGCTGAGGGAGCAGTAAACAAAAAGGACAGACGTAAGGTG
Source organism: Ruminococcus sp. AM31-15AC (assembly GCF_003462045.1). Lineage (NCBI taxonomy): Bacteria > Bacillati > Bacillota > Clostridia > Eubacteriales > Oscillospiraceae > Ruminococcus > Ruminococcus sp. AM31-15AC. The sequence goes on from NZ_QTYG01000010.1 coordinate 47,807, forward strand.
ATACAACACAAGGGCTGGGGGTGTGAAAGCTGTCTATGAATGCAAAAGTGATATCCATATATGCGGCGGATACTTCGGGAGTATGCTCGGCGCTTTATGAACTTGGCGGAATGACCGTCGTCCATGACGCTTCGGGCTGTAACTCCACCTATGCCACACACGATGAACCTCGTTGGTATGACCGCAAAAGCATGATATATATTTCTGCACTAACAGAAGCGGACGCCGTTATGGGCAATGACGGCAAGTTCATTCGTGATGTGGCAAAAGCGTCAGGTGAGCTTTCACCCAAATTCATAGCCATTTGCGGTTCGCCAATGCCTGCAATGACAGGCTTTGACTACAGTTCAGCCGCTGAGGAGATAGAGCGTGAAACGGGTCTGACCACATTTTTCGTTGATACCAACGGCACTCATTCCTATCTTCAAGGAGCAGAGGGGGCTTTTCTTAGTATCGCAAAGCTTTTCTGCAGTGAGGGAAAAGAAAAGCAGGCAAATTCAGTGAATATTATTGGTGCAACGCCTCTTGACTTTTCAGTGAATACAAGCGTAAGCTCCATAAAAAAGTGGCTTTTGGATAACAGCTTTTCAGTGCAAAGCTGTTTTGCTATGGACAGCAGTCTTGATGAGATTTCTACCGCACCACAGGCGGCTGTAAGCCTTGTTATATCCTCAGACGGGATAGCTGCGGCAAAGTATCTTTTTGATACCTATGGAGTGCCTTATGTTGTGGGCGTGCCTGTGGGAAAAAGCTTTTCCAAAAAGCTTTCCGCTGACCTGAAAAGAGCAGTGTCAGAGGGCGTTTGTATCAATTCCTGCGGTGAAAAAGCTGTAGAGAATGCTCATATGATAGTTGCAGGGGAAAGCGTTTTTGCTTCTTCACTTGGGGCTGAACTTGGCGCAAAAACTGTGGCGACAGTTGGCATAAGAAACAGCGAGGTGTTGTCAGGGGCAGACATTTTCTGCGAGGAAGAAGCAGAGCTTGAAAAGCTTTTTTCACAGCATAAGACCGTCATAGCAGACCCGCTTTTCAGACCCATATGCAAAGAGGCAAGCTTTATTTCACTGCCACACGTTGCTTTTTCGGGAAGATGTTTTCTTAAAGATATTCCCGATCTGATAGATAAAGATGTAAGCAAAATACTTAACATATAAAAAGGAGGAACGTGCTTTCGCACGGATACTTTTATGATAAAAATAGCCGTTTACGGAAAGGGCGGAATAGGAAAATCCACTGTTACGGGAAACCTTGCCGCCGCATTTGCAAGCCTTGGGAAAAGAGTTATACAAATAGGCTGTGACCCAAAGGCTGACTCCACCATAAATCTTCTTGGGGGCGAGCCTGTTATGCCTGTGATGAATTATCTCAGAGAGCATGACGATGAGCCTGAAAGTATCGAGGAGATATCCAAAGAGGGCTACGGCGGAGTGCTTTGTATCGAAACAGGCGGTCCTACCCCTGGGCTTGGCTGTGCAGGCAGAGGTATAATCACCACGTTCAGTCTGCTTGAGGACTTGAAACTATTTGAAAAATATAAGCCTGACGTGGTGCTTTATGACGTTCTTGGCGACGTCGTGTGCGGAGGCTTTGCTGCACCTATCAGAGAGGGCTATGCCTCAAAGGTGCTTATTGTCACCTCAGGCGAGAAAATGGCATTGTATGCCGCAAATAATATAAACAGTGCGGTGAAAAATTTTGCCGACAGGAGCTATGCGAAAGTCCGTGGTATCGTCATGAACAGGCGAAACGTTGAGGGCGAGGAAGAAAAGGTCAGAGCCTTTGCAGACAACGCAGGGCTTGATATCGTTGCGGATATTCCAAGAAGTGACGATATCATAAGATGTGAGGATAAGGGCATGACCGTCATTGAGGGCGAGCCTGACTGTCAGGCGGCAAGGTGCTTTTTAAAGCTTGCACAGACCCTTATTCAGGAGGATAACAATGAGTAAAGCCTTTTACATAACAGCGGCGGAGCTTGCAAAAATGGGAAAAGACAATATCCCTGACGAACTGCTCTCTGCAAAGCACCTTATCTATAGCTCTCCTGCAACGCTGGCGTTTAATTCACCCGGTGCACAGGGCTTTGGCGTGAAAAGAGCAGGCCTTGCAGTGCCTGGCTCTGTTATGCTCCTTGTTGCACCTGCCTGCTGCGGACGAAACACAACCATGCTCAGTGCGGAAAGCGTCTATGGGGACAGATTTTTCTACCTGCTGCTTGACGATACCGATATCGTCACAGGCAGGCACCTCACAAAGATACCGAAAGCCGTGGAGGAGGTATGTCAAAGCCTTGATTACACTCCCTCGGCGGTGATGATATGTATAACCTGCGTTGACGCTCTCCTCGGCACTGATATGGACAGAGTGTGCAGAAAATCCAGCGACCGAGCAGGCGTGCCTGTTGTGCCGTGCTATATGTATGCCCTTACAAGGGAAAAGCGTCTGCCCCCTATGGCTTCAGTGCGAAAATCGGTGTATTCCCTTTTGAAACCTCGCAAGAGAAAGTCTGACGAGGTGAATATCCTCGGTTATTTCTCACCCTTGCAGGAGGATTGCGAGCTTTACAGCCTGCTGAAAAGTGCAGGCGTAAAGACCATAAGGGAGCTTTCAAGGTGTGATACCTCGAGGAATATGAAAAAATGTCGCAGGCAAATTTTTCTCTTGTACTCAATGCGGAAGCAAGATATGCCGCCCAGCAAATGGAGCAGGAGCTTAACATACCTTTTATAGAGCTTGCGAGAGTTTTTCAGGCTGACAAGATATCTACACAGTATCGTCTGCTGGGTCAGGCGATAGGAGCGGAGCTTTGCGATAAAGAGTATTATGAGCAGACCATGGCTCTTATAGATGATTTCAGAGAAAAGCATAAAGGGCTGTGCTTTGCAGTGGGCGAGTTTTCAAACTGCGACCCTATAGAAATGGCACTTGCGCTTATAAGATACGGCTTCAAGGTGGCGGAGATATTCGGCACTGTGGGGGAGCGAAATTTCGGCTTTGTGAAAAAGATAGCCCAGCTTTCCCCTGAAACAAAAATATATTCAAACCTCTCACCAACAATGCTCTTTTATGAGCCTGACGAGAGGGTGAACGTTTATATCGGCAAGGACTGTGCCTATTACCACCCTGACATAGCAGGAGCGGACTTCAATGACGAGATCCAGCCTTTTGGCTATGCAGGCGTAAAAAAGCTGTTTTGCGACCTTGAAAATGCGCTTGATTGGAAAGGAGCGGAGGATAAATGAAAAATCTTTTGAAGCTTTTGTCGCCCTTTGCTCCTGACCAATCAGGTGCGGCGGCAGTGCTTTACGAGCTTGGAGGACTAATGGTAATATGCGACGCAGGCGGCTGTGCAGGCAACGTCTGTGGCTTTGACGAGCCAAGGTGGTTTACCAAAAAGAGCGCAGTTTTCAGCGCAGGGCTTCGTGATATGGACGCAATTCTTGGACGTGACGACAGGCTCATCGAAAAGCTCTCCAAAGCCTGTGGGCAGATAAGACCAGCCTTCACCGCCATAATAGGCACGCCTGTGCCTGCGGTCATTGCCACGGATATGAGAGCGTTGAAACGAATGGCAGAGAAGAAAACAGGACTTCCTTGCATAACAGCCGAGTGTACAGGCACGAACTATTATGACAGCGGCTCAGAGCCGGTGTGGATAGAGCTTTTCAAGACCTTTGCCACTGAGAGCAAGCCTGTTCAGAAAGGCAGGCTTGGCATTATCGGTGCAACGCCTTTGGAACTTAGTATCATAAGCCCCGAGAGGATAGTTGCGGAATATAAGGCAAAGGGTTGGGAGAATGTTATATGCTACGGCATGGGAAGCACCCTTGATGATGTGAAAAATGCGGCTGCGGCAGAGATGAACATAGTCTGTTCAGCGGCGGCAATAAAGGCGGCGGAGTATCTCAAAGAAAAGTTCGGCACGCCTTATGAGATAGAATATCCACGAAGCTGTCTGCCTGAGGAGATAGTGCAAAAAGCTCATAACTTTGCGGATAAAAACGTCCTTGTGATACATAACCAAACAGCGGCTGACGCTGTGAGAAAGCTTATCACAGAAAAAAGCGGCAAGTGTCATTGCACATCGGCAACGTTTTTTATGCAGAAAAAGGAGCTTTCACAGCAGAGTGATTTTTTCCTTGCAGACGAAAGCGACCTTTGCGGCAATGTTGGTGATAACTATGACGTTGTTATCGCAGACAAGACCCTCAGACGTGTTATGAAAAATTTCAGCGGCGAGTTTATAGACTTTCCGCATTTCGGACTTTCAGGCAGACTTTTGCAGGGAGAGAGTGAGAAGATATGACAGAAGAAATTATAGAGCGTCTTGAAGAATATCTCGGCTCAGAGGAGTTTGAATATGAAGCCGAAAACTGCATGGAGGAGCTTGACGAAAGCGGCGAGGGCATAAACGCAGTTTTGCCCCTGCTTAGATTTCTCGAAAGACACCCCATGGCTGATATCAGCATGACAAGTGCCGTGGTAAGATATATGGAGCAGTTTTACGGCAGAGGTTATGAGAACATTCTCATGGACTCCGTTCGTCGCAGACCTACTGTCCATACCGTCAGAATGTTAGGCAGGCTCAGAAATGCTGCCATAGATGAGGGTCAGGACGGTGAGGAGTTTGAGGACGTGCTTATAGACGTTCTCAGCAGTGAAGCAGAGGACGAGATAAAGGATACCGTCAGGGAGCTTATCTGATGAAACTGAGATGATTCGTGTTTATGGTATCGTTCAGGGCGTGGGCTTCCGACCTTTTGTTAGCCGTGAAGCGTCAGACCTTGGACTTTTCGGCACTGTGGCAAACAAAGGCTCTTACGTTGAGATACACGCACAGGGCAGTGAAAAGGCTGTGGAGGATTTGAAAAAAGCCCTTGAAAGCCGTCCCCCTGAGCGTGCAATGATAATGGAGATGATCTCCGCCCATTTGGACGAACCGCCTTTTGACAGCTTTGAGATAATCGACAGCGAAAAGGAAAAAGGTGATATTTTCGTATCCCCTGACATCGCTGTGTGCGAAAAATGCAAGGGAGAGCTTTTCGACAAAACAAACAGAAGATATCTCCACCCTTTTATAAACTGTACTCAGTGTGGTCCAAGGCTCACTATTATGGACTCTATGCCCTATGACAGAGTTCGCACCACAATGGCTGACTTTCCAATGTGCAAAGACTGCGAGGAGGAGTACACCGACCCTGCCACAAGGCGTTATGACGCCCAGCCTGTGTGCTGTAACAAATGCGGTCCTGAGGTCTATATCATAGGCAGTGAAAAGAAAGGCGCTGAGGCTATCACCGCCGCAAGAGAAGCCGTCATGGCAGGGAAGATAATCGCTGTCAAAGGCATAGGCGGTTTTCACCTTTGCTGTGACGCAAAAAACGAGAGCGCAGTGAAAAGGCTCAGAGAGCTTAAAAACCGCCCTTCAAAGCCCCTTGCCGTTATGCTTAAAGATATATCTGCCGCAAGGCGTGAGTGCGATTTTGGCGAAGTGCAGGAAAAGCTTCTCACAGGCTGGCAAAAGCCTATCGTGCTTCTTGATAAAAAAACTAGCGGAAGCCTTTGCGAAAGCGTTGCACCCGATAATCCTACAGTGGGAGTAATGCTCCCCTATGCCCCTTTGCACCTGCTTCTTTTTGATTACGATGACGGCGTGGAAATGACCGACAGCCTTGTTATGACCAGCGGAAATGTCCGTGGCGCACCTATTTGTCGAAGCGACGAGGACGCACTCAGCGAAATAGCAGGCTTCTGCAACCTGATATTATCCCACAACAGACGTATCTTGATACGCTCAGACGATACTGTCATGGATACATTTGAGGGCAAGCCTTACATAATAAGGCGTTCAAGAGGATATGCACCATTGCCTGTTATGACATCATGCAGTGATAAGGGTCAGACCCTTGCCATAGGCGGTGAGCTTAAAAATACGTTCTGTATCAGAAAGGGAAGCCTTTATTATCTCTCTTCCTATGTGGGGGATATGGCTGATATCCGCACCGTAAAGGCACTTGAGGAGTCAGTAAAGCGTATGTGCGAACTTCTGGAAACAACACCGCAGAACGTAGTCTGTGATATGCACCCTAAATACAATACAGTTGCATTTGCCGAGGGGCTGGACCTGCCTCTGAAAAAAGTCCAGCACCACTATGCTCATATCCTTTCCTGCATGGCAGAAAACGACTATAGCCAAAAGGTCATAGGCATATCATATGACGGCACAGGCTTTGGCACAGACGGCACCATATGGGGAGGAGAGATACTTCTCTGCGACCGCACAGGCTTTGAGCGTATGGGAAGCATAAAGCCCTTCATGCATGTGGGCGGTGATCTTTCCTCTAAAGAGGGCTGGCGTATTGCCGCAATGATAGCAGGCTCAGCCTATGGGGAAAGGGGCGGAGAGATCTGTGAAAAGCTTGGTATTTGTACAGCGAAAGAGTACAAGCTTCTGTCCATAATGGCAGAGAAAAAAGTGAACGCAGTAAGCTCCACAAGCGCAGGACGGCTTTTTGACGCCGCCTCAGCAGTGCTCGGCATAAGGCGTTTTTCCACCTTTGAGGGCGAAGCTTCCATGGCGTTGCAGTTTGCGGCAGAAAAATTCAGCCGTGAGCCTTTCGGTATTTACGAGCTTATGGAAAAGCTCACTGCCGAAAAAGAGGGCAGGATAATGCTCTGCACTCAGGCTCTTATCAAGCGTCTTTGCCAGGGTATGCAAAATGGTGAAGACAAAAACCGCCTTGCCTATGAGTTCCACTCACTTCTTGCGGATATGACGGTGCAGGCGTGCAGGACCATAAGCGAGAGAACAGGCGTAAAGGTCTGTGCCTGAGCGGGGGAGTTTTTCAGAACAAGCTTCTGCTTAAAATGGTGAAGTGCCGCCTTGAAAAAATGGGGCTTAGAGTGCTTATCCACAGCCTTGTGCCAGCCAATGACGGTGGTATAGCTTTGGGACAAGCGTTTTATCTGAATGAGGAATGAGGAGTGAGGAATTAAGGTATCGCCTGCGGCGATGATTTTCTTATTCTGTAGGGGCGACCTTTGGTCGCCTGAGACTGTTGAAAAATACCAAAATAACAGGCGAACGCTGTTCGCCCCTACATATAAACAGCGTATTTACGCCAATTGTAGGGGACGGCGCCCTCGACGTCCCGCTTTTGTCGAACTTTTTCAATAAGCTGGGGCGACCTTTGGTCGCCTGTGTATCTCATTTCTGATTTTGTGATATAGATTAAATTTTTTTGGAGGTATTGATATGTGTGTAGGTTTATCTGCAAAGGTAGTAAGTGTAAACGAGGGCACTGCTGTTATTGACGCAAGCGGTGCAAAAAGAGAGGTATCTGCTGACCTTATCGACGATCTCGAGGTAGGGGATTATGTCATGGTACACGCAGGGGTGGCTATCGCAAAGATAACCTCTGACGATAGCGAAGAAACTGACGAGATAATGGAGAGTATCCAATGAACACTATAGAAAATGCAAAGGAGATAATAAGCTCCTACAAACGTGATGACGGCAAAAAGCTTCGCATAATGGAGGTCTGCGGCACTCACACCCACGAGATTTTCAGGCTTGGCATAAGAAAGCTCCTCCCTGAGAGCGTTGAGCTTATCTCAGGTCCCGGCTGTCCTGTGTGCGTTACCCCCGTTGGATTTATCGACGAGGCTTGTATGCTCGCTCTTGAAAAAGGTGCGGTGATATGCACTTTCGGCGACCTTATAAGAGTACCCGGTACAGAAATGAGTCTTGCAGGAGCAAGGTCAAAGGGTGCTGTGATAAAGACAGTCTATTCGCCCCTTGACGCAGTTTCATATGCCGAAAGCCATAGAGATGAGCAGGTGGTATTTCTCGCCGTCGGTTTTGAGACCACCACCCCTTCAGCCTGCCTTGCAGTAGAAAAAGCGAAAAAGCTGGGGCTTGAAAACTTCTCTATTCTTGGTGCAAACAAGACCATGCCTAACGCCTATAAGGCTTTGGAGGGAAGTGCAGACGCATTTTTGTACCCCGGTCATGTCAACGCTATCACAGGCACAGCCGTGTGCGAGGAGCTTGTGAAAAAGGGCGTTTCAGGCGTTGTTACGGGCTTCACGGCTGCTGAACTTCTTACGGCTCTTGCTGTTACCATAGAACTTTCTCAGCGTGGCGAGCCGTTTTTCAGAAACTGCTATCCTAGAGTAGTAAAGCCCGAGGGCAATCCTGCCGCCATAAAGCTTATGGAAAAGGTCATGACCCCCTGCGACAGCGAGTGGCGTGGACTTGGTATCATACCAATGTCAGGCATGATACTCCGTGACGAGTATGCTGACTTTGACGCACGAAAGAAATTCTCCCTGCCGAAAATAACAGGCAAGCCAAACCCAGCCTGCCGCTGTGGAGATGTTTTGCAGGGCAAGTGCAAGCCCTCAGACTGTAAAGTTTTCGGCAAGGTCTGCACACCGCTGCACCCTATAGGTGCGTGCATGGTGTCAAATGAGGGCGCTTGCTCGGCATATTATCAGTATGGCAATTTGTAAAATAAACTATCCGAAAAGAGGAATAATTATGACAGATAAATTTGTTACCCTTGCCCACGGCGCAGGAGGAAAGCAGACTTCCGAGCTTATCGACCGTGTTTTTAAGGAGCATTTCGCTAACCCTGACCTGACCGCCGACGATGCCGCCGTGCTTTCCATGGAAAAGGGCAAGATAGCATTCACCACAGACGGCTTTATAGTTTCCCCATACGAATTTGCAGGAGGAAATATCGGCAAGCTTAGTATTTGCGGCACTGTGAACGACCTTTCCTGCATGGGCGCAAAGCCTTTGTATCTCTCCTGTGCTTTCGTTATCGAAGAGGGCTTTCCAATGGATAAGCTTGAGGAGATAGCCGCCGCCATGGCAAAGACCGCCAAGGAAGCAGGTGTCGAGATATGTGCAGGTGACACAAAGGTGGCAGGAAAAGGTCAGGTGGACGGCGTTTTCATCACCACCACGGGCATAGGCAGGATAATGGACAACGCCAACACCTCACGGCAATGCTGCAAAGCAGGCGACGCTGTTATAGTGTCAGGTGATATCGGCAGACACGGCTGTACCATACTTTTGGCTCGTGACGAGTTCGGCATAGAGGCAGACGTAACAAGCGACTGTGCACCCCTTTGGGCTAACGTAAAAGCAATGTTCGACGTTACAAACGATATCCACGTTATCCGTGACGCAACAAGAGGCGGTGTAGGCACTGTTCTTTACGAGATAGCAGGTCAAAGCGGTGTGGGAATAACCCTTGATGCTGAGAAAATACCGGTGGCAGACGAGGTGAAAGGCGTGTGCGGTATGCTGGGCTTAGAACCATTGTATCTTGCCTGCGAGGGCAGACTTGTTATATTCGCACCAAAGGACAAAGCGGAGGATATCGTTTCTGCCCTTAGAAAGTGCAAAAACTCAGAGAACGCCGCTGTCATAGGCGAAGTCACAGAGGATAACGCAGGCAGAGTTGTAATGAAAACAGAGATAGGCTCACAGACCCTTCTTCCACAGCCGGGCGGAGAGCTTCTCCCTAGAATTTGCTGATAGTAATGTAGGGGAGCAGCGCAATTTCTGCTTTGCAGAAATACGGCGTCCCGTTTAGCGTTTGCCTGTTTTCCATGAATTTCTGCACTGTTACATCGTAGGGGCGAACAGTGTTCGCCCGCCTGATTTTCTCGCAAACTTATGTTGAAAGCCGCATTTGGGAATATTGAGCCAAAAATTGCGTGGATATCATGAGTTTGTCAGGCAAACAAAACGGGCGAACACTGTTCGCCCCTACATATATGGAATATAAAAAAGCGGAACTGTTCAGCATGATTTGAACAGTTCCGTTTTTTATCTGTAAGACCCTATCGCCTCAATAGTCTTTGCTATATCCTCGTCACTGTGAGCATAGGAAACGAACATCGCCTCGAATTGCGACGGTGCAGTGTAAATGCCGCTTTGAAGCATATGACGGTAGTATCTGCCGTAGCTTTCCGTGTGGCAAGCCCTTGCCTTATCATAGCTTTTAACTCTCTCGTCATTGAAAAACACCGTCATAAGCGAACCACAGCGATTCACGTTCAGACCCTTTTCCCGCAGAGACTTTTCTATCTCTGCCGACTTTCTATCAAGCTCCTCATAGAAGTTTGGTATGCTTTCTATCTGCCTGATAGTTTCTATTCCTGCCGCCACTGCGCATGGGTTTCCCGACAGCGTGCCTGCCTGATACACAGAGCCTAGTGGTGCAACGCACTGCATTATCTCAAGCTTTCCCCCATAGCAGGCAAGGGGCATTCCTCCCCCCACTATCTTGCCAAGGGTAGTCATGTCAGGGGTAACTCCGAAATATTTTGAAGCTCCCCCATCTGAAAGCCTGAAGCCCGTTATAACTTCGTCAAATATAAGCACAGTGCCGTGCTTTTTCGTTATCTCTCTGAGAAATTCAAGAAAGCCCTTTTCAGGCGGAACAACGCCCATGTTTGCGGCGCATGGTTCAACGATAAGTGCGGCTATCTCGCTGCCGTATTCCTCAAAAAGCTTTTCCACAGACTCGGTGTCATTGTATTTTGCAAGAAGCGTGTCCTTTGTGCAGCCCTCTGTCACTCCTGCACCCGATGGGATAGCCTGCGTCATAAGTCCAGAGCCTGCCTTTACAAGCAGTCCGTCAGAGTGACCATGATAACAGCCCTCGAATTTTATTATCTTGTCCCTGCCTGTGAAACCTCTCGCTGCCCTTATTGCGCTCATGACAGCTTCCGTGCCTGAGTTTACGAGCCTGAGCATTTCCATAGACGGAAAGTGCTTTTTTATAAGCTCAGCCAAGGTTATCTCGCCCTTGTGGCAAGCACCGAAGGTAAGCCCCTTGTCGCAGGCGGCTTTCACAGCATTTATCACAGGCTCACAGCAGTGACCGAGAATATTCGGCCCCCATGAGCATACATAGTCGATGAACTCGTTGCCGTCCTCGTCCCATATCCTTGAACCTTTCGCATGGTCGATAAAAAGCGGAACAGTGCCAACCGCCTTGCAGGCTCTCACAGGGCTGTTCACTCCACCGGGCATAAAACCGCAGGCAGTTTTGTAAAGCTGTTCAGACCTTGAAGTGTTCATTACTTGTCCTCCTTTATCCATTTTGCGGCGTCAAGAGCATGGTATGTTATGATAATGTCCGCACCTGCACGCTTTATAGCCGTGAGATTTTCAAGCACGATACGCTTCTCGTCTATCCAGCCAAGCTGTGCCGCCGCTTTTACCATAGAGAACTCACCGCTTACGTTGTATGCCGCAATCGGCAGATCATATCTGTCCCTGGCGGCTCTGAGGATATCAAGATAACAAAGCGCAGGCTTCACCATTACCATGTCAGCCCCCTCCTCGATATCGTCCTCTATTTCACGGAGAGCCTCACGTCCGTTGCAAGGATCCATCTGATATGACTTTCTGTCGCCAAAGCATGGTGCAGATTCTGCGGCGTCACGGAACGGAGAATAATATCCCGAAGCAAATTTTGCACTGTATGACATTATAGGAATATCTGTAAGAGCATTCTCGTCAAGCGCCGCCCTTATTGCCGCAACTCTGCCGTCCATCATGTCGGAGGGTGCGATAATGTCCGCACCGGCTTTTGCAAGGCTCACCGCCATTTTGCACAGAAGCGGCAAAGTGCTGTCATTGAGTATCTTGTCGCCCTTGACAACTCCGCAGTGTCCATGGCTCGTATATTCGCAAAGACAAACGTCTGCAATAACGAGCATATCAGGATAGTGTTCCTTGATGTATCTTATTGCCTGCTGTGTAACGCCCTTGTCATTGTAAGCTTCCGTTGCAAGCTCGTCCTTTTTCTCCGGTATGCCGAAAATAAGCAAGCCCGATATACCGCTGTCTGCTATCTGCGGCAATATCTGCTCCAGATCGTCGATAGAATACTGATAAACTGTTGGCATAGAGTCAACAGGCCTCATGATGTCATTGCCCTCTGCCACAAAAATCGGGTAGATAAAGTCTGCCGCATTTAATCTTGTTTCGCAAACCATTCTTCTCATTGCTGGGTTTGCCCTTAATCTTCTGAATCTTCGCATTTTTATCTTCCTCTCACTTATCTGAAAGTATCTTTTGTATTATTCCCTCTGCCGTGCTTTCTGTTGGAAGCAGAGGGCCATTTATACCGTATTTTTTAAGCTCTGCCGCCGTCACTTCGCCTATGGAGATACACTTTGTATTCTCTGATAAGCTTCCTCCGCCACGGAAAAAGCTCCTCACTCCGCCTGCGCTCGCAAACACAGCGTAGTCATCATCTATCTTCTCGCCTGTGCTGTAAACAGGCTCGTAAATATGAACATCATCAAAGTTCAGCCCTTTTTCAGCCAATGGCTTAACAAGCTCCGCTGACCCCTCCGAGGAGCGTACTATAAGAAGCCTGTCCTCACAAGTAAGAGTGTCCGAGAGCATATTTCCAAGAGCCACGCTGTTGAATTTTTCAGGCATTATGTCTGCATAAAGCCCAGCCTTTTCAAGCTTCGCCCCAGTGCCTTTGCCTATGACAGCTATCTTCACTCCGCTTAGCTTCCTTATGTCAATACGGCTTTCTCTAAGCCTTTTCAAAAATATCTCCGCACCATTTGGACTTGTAAGAGCAACATGGCTGTAAAAGCCCTCTGAAAGCCGTGAAAAAGCTTTTTCCGTGACCTCATCGTGCAGCTCCCTAAGCTCAAATCCGCCGCAGCGGTGAGCATACGCCCCAAGGGCATTGAGCGACTTTATGAGCCTCCTTGAAAGCCACTTTGTGGCAGTGACAGCCACAGAAACTCCATAAAGTGGCGGCAGATAGGTAGGCGAAAGATCAAGCCCGGCGGTTTCTCCAACTATTATCACCGCAGGCGCAGGCAGATCCTCTCTCTTCACCTTTTCAGCAATGTCGCCAAGACAGCCCTTTACAGCCCTCTGCTCAGGGGTAGCCCCCTTTGATATCACCGCCGCAGGAGTATTTTCGCCCATGCCGTTTTCAATGAACCTGCCTGCTATCTCAGGGAGATTTCTAAGCCCCATAAGAAAAATAAGCGTTCCGCCGCATTTTGCATAGCTTTCAAAATGCTCAGGTAAAAGGTCGTCCGCAGTGTGGCCTGTTATAACATGGAAACTTCTTGAAAGCCCCCTGTGACTCACAGGTATCCCTGCAAGTTCAGGCACTGCCACCGAGGAAGTCACCCCCGGTATAAGGCTGTATGGTATGCCTGCGGCTTTGAGTGCAGTTATCTCCTCGCCCCCTCTGCCGAACACAAAAGGGTCGCCGCCTTTTAGCCTGAGAACAACACCGCCCTCTGCGGCTTTTTCCACAAGAAGTGCGTTTATCTCATCCTGCGTGGAGCTGTGTCTGCCTGCACGCTTTCCAACACATATTCTCTCCGCACCGTCCTTGCAAAAGTCAAGCAAACGGCTGTCTATAAGGCTGTCATATATCACCACGTCACAGCTTTTCAGAGCCTCATAACCTCTCATTGTGATAAGGTCATAATCTCCACAGCCTGCCCCTGCTATTATAACTCTGCCGCTCATAGCTTATCAGTCAGCTCCTTAACAAGTTCAAATCTTTTTTCTATCTCTTTTTCGCCCTGAGCAAAATGCCCCTTGCCGTCTGAAACAGTGAGAGATATCTTTTCCCCATTTATCTCGCTGTATGCCCCCACAGGCACAGTGCAGTCCGCACCCAGAAGTCTTATCACCTCACGCTCGGTTTCAAACCTGAGCATAGTTTCCTTGTGTGATACCTGCGAAATTATCTCAGCCGCCTTGCTCTCCTTTGCACATTCCACTGCAATTATAGCCTGACAAGGTGCAGGCAAAAGCTCCCAAGGTTCAAACTCTTTTACCTCGTATTCCGAAAGGGAAAGTCCCAAACGCTCCGTTCCTGCCGCACAGAGTATTATGCCGTCATAAAGCCCATCAGAAAGTTTTTTAAGGCGTGTACCAACATTGCCTCTTATATCAGCAAACTTTGCGTTAGGATAAAGCCTTGCAAAGCCCCCGCGTCTACGCTGACTTCCTGTGCCAACAGTGAAAACATCACAATCGTTAAATACAACGCCTTTTTTGGTCACAAGCATATCACGATAGTTCCCACGAGGGCAAACTCCCGATATCTCCAGACCCTCGCCCAGCGTAACAGGCAAGTCCTTTGCACTGTGTACAGCAAAGTCTATTTCTCCGCTTTGCAAAGCCTGTTCTATCTCCGTGACGAACACACCCTTGCCGCCTATCTTGTCAAGAGGTCTGTCAAGCTGTCTGTCGCCCTTTGTGGTGAAGGTGACTATCTCGGTATCACACTCAGGAAAAGCCGCCTTTATCATGTCAAGTACCATATAAGTCTGCGCCATTGCAAGTGGACTTTTTCTTGTGCCTGCTCTCAGTTTCATTTTCGCTCCTTTATCATCTCTATAAGCTGTTCCTCTGTTGGAAGCACGTCACTTTCAAGGCATTTTTTCAGAACCTCTGCCATAGCCTTTTTCCTAGCCTGCTCCGTGGATATATTTTCAAGGGCATAGTCACGGGCTTTTCCCATGACATTGCATATATCCTCAAGCCTGCCCTCTGTCTGCGATTGGATCGTCTTTCTCAGGTGAGAAGCAAGGGTGGGGCTTTTTCCACCTGTTGAAATGCCAATGCACACGTCCCCCTCTGTAACAGTGGCAGGGAAGAAGAACGTACAGCTCTCAGGGTCATCAACTGCGTTGCATGGAATGTGCCTTTGCCTGCAAAGCTGAGAAATGTGCCTGTTTACACCGCTGTCCCCTGTGGCAGTTATCACAAATGTACTGCCGTCTATGTCGCTGTCATTAAAAGCACGCTCAAAAAGTGTTATCATGCCCCTGTCTGCAAGTTCTCTTATCTCACCGCAGGCTTTTGATGCCACCACCTTTATTATAGGCGAAAAGTCAAGAAGCTTTTCGATCTTTCTCAAAGCTACCTGTCCGCCACCCACTACAAGGCATGGCATATTATCAATATTCGCAAAAAAAGGAAAGTATGGCATCGTCATTCTCCGTATTCTTTTATTACTTCTATCACCTTGCCGAAAGTCTGTGAATCAAGCTCCGACTTTAGTCTGAAAAAAAGCTCTTTCGCCGAAACCTCGCAAAGTCTTCTGTCAAGGCTCTCAAACTGCGGAAGAAAATCATGGAACATAAGCTGCTTTTCAAGCCCGTCAGTTTCCTCGTCAATGATAAGCTTTGACCTCTCCACGCTGTTAAGCTTTTTGAGATTGTTTTCTTTGGCAAGCTCCGTGAAAAAGTCCATGTCTATAAGCCTAGCCCCTGCAAGCTTTTCCACGGCAGGGTCAATATCTCTCGGCACTGCAAGGTCTATAAAAAGCTTGTTTTCATTATCACTGAGCATATCCGCCGTAACAGTGTAGTGGGGGCTTGAAGTCGCCGAAATTATGCAGTCACATTCACCAATGCGCTCATATCTCTTTTCGTATGGTATAAGCTCAAGCTTTGGATCGTCTGAAATATATTCCAGTGCATTTCTGTGTGAACGTGTCGTTGCAAGCACAGTTACGTTCTTGTATGAAAGAAGATTTTTCAAGACCAGCGAACCTATCTCACCGCTCGCTCCAAGAAGCATCACCCTGACATTATCCTTATAATGTGCCGCTTCCTTAGCCGCAAGAGTGGCCGTGGAAACAGAAGTCTTTGAAAGCTCCGTCTCCGTCTTTATTTTCTTCGCACAAGCGATAGCCCCCTGAAATATCATGTTCACCTCAGAGGAAAGCCCAATGCGCTCCCTTGAAAGATCATATGCACGGCGAACCTGTCCAAGTATCTCGTCCTCACCTATGACCACCGACTCTATGCCGCATGATACGCTGTAAAGCCTTTTTACCGCCGTCTTGTCTGTGAATATCATGACCTTGCGTTTGAGCTTTGCGGTATCCACTCCGCTGTGACCGCAAAGAAGCGTTATGCCCTCTTCGGGCGTTCCGCAGAAGTAAAGCTCCGTTCTGTTGCAGGTGCATATAAGCACAGGTGAAAGGTCCTTTACGTCAAAAAGCAGCTTTTCACACTGAGCGCTGTCAAATGTGAAAAGGCTGCGAAAGGCTTGTCCGCAAAGCTTGTGATTTACGCTTATGCAGGTAAAATTTTTCATTTTTCTGTGTTATCTCCTGACTTTTCGGGATAAAGTGCGTCATAGTCAAGCTTGGTGAATCTGTGATATGTTATGCCGCCCAGATCGTCCTGCAAACAGTATCTACAGCCGTCAGGTTCTCCGTCTGGAAAGTATGCAAGCAGGTCAAATTCATCGTCAGGTGCAGCAGTTACAACAGCGTTCTTATTGTACTTTCTGAATATCTCAGCCGCTCTTTCAAGAGAACACCCCTCTTTTACCGCTCCGATAAACTCCACAAGGAATGGGCTTGCCTCCACCTTTTCGTGGATAGCCCTCACGCTCTCCTCTGATACCGTAACAGCTATCCTGCCGTCCTGAGCAAGCGAAGCCTTGCATGAAAGTATCTCACTCTTGTATTCGTCTATGGCTTTTATCATTTCCTCAGCCGTAAGCTCGCCCCCTGTTATGGCGTTTAGGGAGTCAAGAGGATAAAAAAGCGTCACCGCATTAGGGGTAAACCCAAGCTTTATCTGCGACTCTTTTATAGTATCGGTTATATTCTGTTCAAGCTTTATAAGCTCTGTCATGAAAATTCTCCTTTATACATAATTCCTATAGGCTTTGTATGCTTTTATAATATCACATATTTTTCATGTTGTCAACCTTGTTTCCTCGCCTATATATTTTTTCAGTGCATTGATATAAAATTCCGTCAGTGGATTAGAAAGTACCTTTTTGTGAGTAACTATGCCAATGCGCATCGACCCCTCCGCTTCAAGGGGAACAGCCACGATATCACTGCCGTTGAGCTTTTCGTCAATAACACCGCTGCAAATGGTGTAGCCGTTAAGACCGATAAGAAGATTAAAAAGGGTCGCACGGTCACGGACGCGGATATTCTTTGGTCGCTTTATGGTGCTGAGTATCTCCTCCGAGTAGTAGAAAGAGTTGTATTCCCCCTGCTCAAAGGATAAGTAAGGGTAGGGGAGCAGATCATCAAGAGTCACAGACTTTTTCTGTGCGAGGGGATTTGCAGAGCCGACAAAAACGTGTGGCTTTGCAGAAAAAAGCTCCGTGAATTTAAGCTCTTTGGACTTTATCTCCTTTGAAAGCACAGGCTCGTTGAAATCGTTGAGATAGAGTATGCCAAGCTCGCTTTTCATTCTCGCCACGTCCTCGATTATCTCGTGGGTCTGCGTCTCACGAATACTGAAATCATATTCATCTCCGCCAAACTCTTTTATAAGATCAACAAAAGCGTTCACCGCAAAGGAGTAATGCTGAGTGGATATGCAAAACTGCCTTTTGCCGTGTTGCTTTCCGCAGTATTTTTCTTTAAGAAGGCTCGCTTGTTCAAGCACCTGCCTTGCATAGCCCAAAAAGACTTCACCCTCTTTTGATACCGTTATGCCCTTGTTTGTGCGTATGAATATAGTGATATTCATTTCCTTTTCAAGCTCACGGATAGCATTAGTAAGACTAGGCTGAGAAATAAAAAGCGACTGCGCCGCCTCGCTGACAGTACCTTTCTCCGCCGTAGCCACCACATATTTAAGCTGCTGTAAGGTCATATCTCCACCCCTTTTCAGATATATCCTTATTATATAGCGTATTTATGAAATTTTCAAGTGGAAGAACGCTCCCAAACAATATAAAAGATCCGCACAGCGGCACTTTTTTGTACGCAATGCGGATCAATTTTTTCTATCTCATCATCTCAATATCCTCATAAAGCCCCTCTATCTCACTTTTAAGCCGTCTTATCTCATGAAGACGATGTCGGTATTTTTCGCCGCTCTCTCTCTGCTCCTCCATAGTCGGCAAAGGTATCTCACACTCCTTTAACCCCTTTGTGTGCAATACCCTTAGTACCTTTCCGCTGCGACAGCCGTCAAGCATAGCCTTTCCCTCTGCCGATGAAAGATAAGCCGCAATATAGTAAGGGTCAGCCTTCTCCTTGTCAAGTCCTATCCTTATAAGCGTTGGTGAAACAAGAAGCTTTCTGTCCCCCATATCGCCTGCGCATACCACCTTGAAATTCTTGTCCGTGGTAGAAAGTATCACATCTCCGTCCTTTATGGCATATTTCTCAAAACGCTTGCTGTCATAAACTATCTCAATGCAGTTTTCCGCAATAACGCCGTCGTCAATGTCCACAAGCCTTAGATATTCGCATGGCTTAGTAAACTCATTGTCCGAAATGTAGCTCTCCGCCATAAGTCCATGACTTATCTCTTTTATGATATCTCCGAAATTAACTGTATTTACATTCATTTTAGTCACCTCTTTTGATTTCCATACATCTCAGACAATGCCGAGATCTCTTCTTTTACAATATCCACAGCCTTCTTTGGCGAGGTCAACTTCACAGCTTTTCTGTTAGCTATCGCCCAGCGTACAGCCGTCTGGATATTTGCCCTGAACGTCACGTCATAGATATCGTCATTACCTATGACCTTATTGCAGGTGAACTCATTCCCGAATGTATCAAGCACAAGACTTATGTCTTTCTTTTTTATGTTGATATGTACACGCTCCACAGTCCCGTCAAGCACATACCTGTTAAGATTTTTGTATTGCACAGGCTTCAGATCCCTCGGAACATTGCTAAGCGTCTTTACATCTCTCATAGAGCCGTCCTCTTCGCAGATACTCGCCTTTAGGATCTTGTCTATCCTGAAATGACGAAGATCATCGTAACGAACATCACTTGCAAGGAGATAGTAAAAGCCGTCTGCCATAACGATGCCATAAGGGCTGAGCATAACACGTTGAAGCTTTATACCGCTCTGTGGGTCGCTCTTAGTGAGAAGCTTGCCGTTCTTGTCGTAATCGCTTATGGTAACATCAAGCTTCCTGTTGGTGTTCATAGCCTCTTTGATATTTTCTATCACCAAAAAAATGCTCTTGTTGCCATAGTGAAAGGTCTCTCTGAGATTGGCTTCCTTGCTCTTTGTGTTACCCGTAGATAAGATGTTTATCTTTTTTATCAGATCCCTCACATAGTCCGCAGGGAGCATTGGCGAGTATATGATGCTGTCTGCCAGAAACTCATATTCCTCAGCGGTGATGTCAGAGGCGTAGTAAATATCTGTGATGTATTTTTTATCGCTTTTATCATCATCATCGTTGTCATTGTCTGCGATGAAAACATTGCAGCTTTCATCGCCTATTATGCTCTTCAAATGCTGAGCCACCGTCTTGCGGTTAGGCTTTATGCCAAGCTTTTCCTCAAGATAACCGCAGATCTGCTGCTGAGTAAGGGGGTGCTTTTCATCACTGTGTTCTTTGAGTATCTCAATGATCTTGTGCGAAAGCATATCTGTTTTTGTATATGACATTTTTGCCCTCCTGTTCTGTGATATCTTTCTTTCAATATATCACTTTTGCTTTATTTTGTCAATTGTATCCTTTTAACTCCTATACCCCTTTCATTTTGTGTTGCACTTATCATACCACCCACCATGGGTAAAATTTCGGATATTAAAAACTTCCGATATGTCCACATTTTTGAACATTCCGGGTGCTATAATGCAGATACAGACGAAAAACAAGAATGAGAAAAGACCACGGAGGCGGATTTTTATGCGTTGTTACAGAGCAAGATGTATACTCGAAGAGTCTATTATCAGAAGAACAAGAGATAATGAAGAAGAGTACGATACATTCTTTGATGAGAAAAACCAGCTTATAAACGAGTTCAATGAAATGGCACGCACCATGTCCAACAGAAGCTGTGCCTTTATATCAAGCGCCGTAAAAGATCAGGCGACCATAGGGGTAATGATGACAGACATTGAAGCCGACGTAAAAGCCTATGTAAAGAACTTCTTTTCATTTATAAAGCTTGAGTGCGTGGATATAAGCTTCGAGGAAATAACAGTGGAAACGTTCAAAAGAATGATCCCCAACGGCTATCATGATAATTTCAAGTTCGATGAAGATCTGCTGAATGACTATGAACTGGACGACCTGTTCAGTAACTATAGAAGATCGTACATAAGCGAAAATATCACAAAGACCATTGATAAAAAAGACGCTCTCGCCGTAGCAAAAAAATATCTCTGCTCAGATACCTTTGAGCCTGAGCTTAAAAGAATATTCAGAAAGAACAGCGTCGGTGTAACAAAAGGCATACCGGTACATTATTTGGTCCAAAGCGATAATGCCCATAGGCTTGCCAATACCCTTGTAAGCTCCCTGTATTCAAATAACAGACTAGGCTGTGCAAGATATACCGTCCTCGACCTTTATAATTTATCAGCCCGAAGCTCAGATATCCGTGAACTGTTCCGTGTCTGCAGTGGCTCTACCATCATAATGAATTGTTGTGGTTTAAAGTGTACCAACAGCGATAATTGTACAGCCGATGAAACTATCCCCGATATCCTCTTTGACCTCATCAATGTCTACAAAAACGAGATACAGTTTATTTTTACCTTTTCAAATGACGGACCTTCTCTCCCTGACGCCGTGGAAGAAAAGCTCGGCGCTATCACATTCGTGAAGCTTGCGGACGATACTGTAGAAAACGAAGATGCACATAAATATCTTAGAAAGCTTTGCAGAGAAGAGAATACCTCCTGCGATAAAGACCTCCTTTCCCTGTGCGCAAAGGATACCCCATATAGAGCAAGCGAGCTTATGGGTATGTACGATACTTGGTATTCAAATGTCCTGAAAACAAAAATCTATCCCCAGTATTCAAACTTCAAAAAGCTTTATGACAGGGAAGAAGCCAAGGAGATAAAAGGCTCTGCCTACAGCGAGCTTCAGGAGCTTATTGGACTTGATTCCGCCAAGAGCGTTATCGAAAAGGCGATAACATATTCAAAGGCGCAGAAAATTTTTGCCGATAAGGGCATGAAAGAGAGCCGAACAGCCATGCATATGGTGTTCACAGGCAACCCAGGCACAGCAAAGACCACAGTTGCAAGGCTGTTTGCAAGAATACTCAAAGAAAACGGCGTGCTTTCCAAAGGCGACCTTATCGAGTGCGGACGTTCCGACCTTGTTGGAAAATATGTTGGCTGGACAGCCGTTCAGGTGAAGAATATGTTCAAGAAAGCTAAAGGCTCAGTGCTTTTTATCGACGAAGCCTATTCCCTCTGCGATGACCGCTCAGGCTCTTATGGCGACGAAGCCATAAACACTATCGTGCAGGAAATGGAGAACAACCGTGACGATATGGTAGTCATTTTCGCAGGCTATCCAAAGGAAATGAACGACTTCCTCGACCGCAACCCCGGTCTGAGATCAAGAATAGCGTTCCACGTCAATTTTGAGGACTATACCGCCGAGGAGCTTCTTAGTATCGTCTATCTTATGGCTAAAAACAATGAACATAAGCTTGCCGACGACGTTGACGAAACGCTCCTGCCTTTTCTTGAAAGGGTCTGCAAGAAGCCGAATTTCGGCAACGGCAGATTTGCAAGAAATCTTATAGAGGGAGCACTGTTCGGTCAGGCACTCAGGCTCACAAGGCAGAATTTCAGTACCATGACAATGGACGATATCGTGACCCTAAAAGCCCGTGACTTTGACCTCACCGAAGACGATACCCTTGAAGAAGAACAAAAGCATATAGGATTTAACAGATAAAGATATGAGTATAGACCAACAGACCGCTATATCCCCGACCTGAACACCGCCAAGTGCTTCAAACGGCATTATGATAACGAAAAGTTTCTTTCCAAAATAAGAAATAAGCTTGTCTATGAAATGTGGCTCTGCGGACATTTCCATTTAGATCGTACTGTGGGCAACGTGAGATTTCTCTATGACGATATCTATGAGATAAAATAAAGCGCAGGCACTATGGAGCATACGCTCTGTAGTGCCTGCTTCCGTCATTTTTGACCCTCACAAAATCAAGCTCATCAAGCCCGAACAGCCTTGTAAGCTCCGCCAACATCTCCTCACTGTTCAGCACAGGATTAAGATATATCACAGCCTTGCCGCCCTTTATCTCCACTCTGCCCCGAGGATAATAATTGTACTCTTTCCCATGTGTTACGTTTTTCGGCAGTCCCTTCCAAGTCAGCCTGTGATTGAAATTATCCCCCGACTTTGAGTTAAGTCCACTGCCGTCACCAATAACATTTCCCGATTTGTCGCACTCTAACTTCTTTGTATATAATTCACCCTCGATAAGCCAGAATATTCCCTTGTATATCATATTATTCACCTCAATATGATAATACCGTTTCCTATGTCCAAAATTGCACACATAGGTTGTGATATTATAATATCAGTGAAAGGGGCGATACCATGGTAACATCAAAATCAGTTGAAAAGAACAACGAAGAATGGTACAACAAAACCGTGCAGATATTTGAACGCTCGTACCGCACAGATACAAGCTTTGTGATATCTCACATAAAGTCTGCTCAGAAAAAGTTCACCTGCCAAGGCTATCTTATCACAGCCGCAAAAGGGAAGCCCCTCAAAGTCTTTTCGGGCGAGAGTGAAGCCGTAGAAAAGCAGTTGCAAAACAGCAAGATACCATATTCACAGCTTATCACAGTGCAAAATAACAGGTCCTTGCAAACTGCCTATATAGCCTATACCAAGGATAAACAAAAGCTCACAGAAGTCCTGAACAACAGCGGCTTCACCGCCATAGAAGATGTGGACAGCTTTATGTCAGACTATGACAAAGTAATGATAAGAGTTGCCGAAAACATCTCTCAACGTCATTTGTTTGATAGCATAGGGCTATGGTAGGGAGGTGACAGCATAGTGACGATCCATCGTGAGCGAAGCCCACCAGATTTGGTGTGCTTGACTAAAAAATCCCCGCCCTTGACTTTCATTTTATGAGTACGGCTATCTTTAGGAGCATTATTAAGTTTGAGATATTGTCATCAATTTGTACGAGTGTAAAGATAATCTTCCATATTTGATATAAGTAACAAACTTCTATTAAATCTCTATCGTCACTTCTTCATATCTACTACTATCTTCGGAGCATTCAATTCTGACGGTCAGTTCTGTTCACCTTCTCTGCTTTCTGCATAGATTCCTATTTTTAATTGCAGCTCTTGATTGTATGGCAATCGTATTATTGCTTAAGGATATAATTTCTAAGTTATTCAATATCGCTTTTCAGTTCACAATAAGCAACTTTTTCATTATTATAAAACATATAAAATCTTTCTCCTTTATTGAAGTCAATATTGCGATCTGATATAGGAATGGATTTTATATTAGCGTCAAAAGACTCTGAAGATATAAATTTTACATCTTCAACAGAAATACATAGAGTATGTGAAATAGGCTTATCATTTATATCTACAAAGCAAATAGGGAAAATTCGTTTTTCTGAAAACAAGATTTTTCGTTTGATCAACGAAAAATCTTTTATCAAAGTAAAATTCGCAGTGCCTTTTTTCCTAGGTATGAAATGTTTCGTTTCCATCTCCAAGGGCAAAGCAATACAAATTATAGAGTAGATCGTCCAGAATATCAGTACGCTATAAATTGCAAGCACATATTTTAAAAAGATAATAAAAGCAAATCCTACAATAGCTCCTAACCCATAAATCCAACCGGATCTATATATTTTGCTATAGTTACCGCAGTGGGGACAATGATAATGGCCTCTTTGAAAAAATCGACCTTTTATGATTTCTCCACACCAAGGACATCTTTTGTCTAAACTCATAAATTCACCACCGTTTGTTACTAAGTTTTGTTATAATACAACATATTTCCATCTCTTATCCAAACAACTGTTGAAATAGTTCTTGTATATTTAAAATGATTCTTACTGTCTGAGCCTTCGTGGTTTGGATCAATCTTACATTGCGGACAGCAATACCCGAAATTGATTATTGATATGCTCTATTTCATTGTACTGGGTGCTGGTTAAAATCTATTGCAAAACATATCTGTGATTTCCCCTGTATCCATATCTATTATCAAGTATCTTCCTAAAGTATCAACGACTGTCAACCCTTTGGTTATTGTGATGCCCACATACGGAAGCTGTTTTTGACCAATAAATTTGCTGTCAGGCTTTTTGATTTTCCACAACTTGTGAAGTTCATTATCAAAGCAATAAACTAAGTTATAGTCGTCGCCTGTGAAGTCCTCAAGTATAATCAGATACTCTGACATAACGATATAATCTATTATTTTTCTTTTCATAGTTACCGACTTATCGTTATATGTGAGAATGTTATTCATAATGGATACTTTCAAAAAAACATCTCCTTATATTTTTCTTTTATTGTAAAACCATTCAGCTTTCTCTTGACCCAAAAGGTTATACTGTTGCACTCACGAATCACCGCCAAACAATGCATTTACAATTCCTGTTTCAATTTCAGTTCCAGAGGGAATCAAAATGACGGATAATGTATATCATCTTCAAGAACACCTCTGCCGACAACTTTATTTTCACAGTATACAAGAAAATTTGTCCCCACAGCATAGTCCTTGTCAAGCAGTCCATACTTTACAAAAGAAAGTATCCCTTTCGAGGTGCATTTATCGACCTTTTCGATAGTGTATAAAGCTGCGGCTATCATCGGCGAAATTGCAATATCATTTTTATCTACAAAACACAGTATTATGACAGTATCTTCTATGATCCAAAAATTAGGGTGTTTGACATTCTTCTGATCCCATACTATTTTATATTTTGCTCTTTTTTCGGGAACATAATGCTTGCTGACTTTAACATATGGGTGGTCGAAACTTCTTATAGTACGGATACCTATATGTGAAGAAACTGTATTTTCATATTTAATAGCTGGCAGTGCGACCAAAGATGCATTGCATAAGGCATTTAACCAGAATTGCCTGCTGTCTTTTTTTAGTTTGATCTCGTGTCCGCACTTTGAACAAAAATCCGTCATAAAACGAAGTTCTCTTCTTTTGAAGTTTATTGGAATTATTTCTCCACACCATGGACATCTTGGTGCAAACATATCAACACCCCCACATTAGTTAATATGCATAGCACATATTAATTAATTGATCTCCTTTATACCAAAAAATCATTTTTTCATAACACATATTTGAAGTTGAAGGATTGCCCTGCTTTCCAGGTACTTCAACCTTTGTAAGCTCAACATCGACTTCAACGTTGTCGTCAAAACCGTCATCGTCGGTATCAGGTTTCATATAATTGGGTTTAATGGGATTGTAGCCTGAATCAACAAGTAATTCGGACATTTCCTCAACATCTGAAAAACAATCGCTGTGCTATCTGATTTCTCCTAAGTGTTTGACAAATAGCTATTCCATTTATTCATATTACTGATTTTAGAATCTATTTTAGATAAAAAATTTGACTTTATAACTTTATCGACAGCAACATAAAAAGTTTCCGTCCTGTTGCCAATGTTATTATAATCCAGCATATATTTTTCTTGTGTATCGGTATTGAAATAGTAAATAAATTCATTACCATTTTGCTGATAAACCCATACCAAATATTCATTGGGATTTATATCATAGCAAAAATAATAACTTGGCAGATAATTGGTATAGTCCTCAAATCCAATGGCATATCTAATCAAATGCTCATTTTCATCGGATATAATCATAGTTTTATCAGGTTGCCAACCTTTATTGCTTTCAATAACTTTGATTGAAATTAAAACATTATTATCAGTTTCAATTTTTTCATTAAACAGTGTTTTTTCATTCTTACCCAAACCAACAATAATGCCTGAAATAATTACTGCAGAAATAATAATGCCGACAACTACCAATACTTTTTTCATACTAAACCTCAATTAGCTAAGTCAAAATAATAATCGCAAAATGCACTTGCAAAACCATATATCATATTTTCAGTTATTAAATTACAAGTAGATGAACTATACACGCAACCAGCAGAAAGAAAATCCATAGGAGGTCTAATATATGATGTAGCAAGTATTTTCAAATCAGATCGTTCATTTGAACCTGTAATATTATATATAAAATCAGAAAATCTTTGCTTGTTGTTCATTTTTATTAAATAATTGTTAAGCAATTCATTTAAGTCCATATTGGGATTATCTTTATACTCATAGTTTGCCCGGAATTTCAACTTTGGTAAGCTCAACATCGACTTCTTCATTGTCATCAAGGCCGTCATCATCCGTGTCAGCTTTCATATAGTCGGTATTAACAATTTTGCAATTTGAGCTTACAATAAGTCCGCTCATTTCTTCAATATCTGTAAAACCGTCACCATCAGTGTCTGTTTCTCCAACAAAGGTCTTAGGACCTATTTCATTGCAGCTTTGATTTATTTCAGCAGCGGTTTTAGCAGAGTATACCTTGCCGCCTGTCAGCTGTGCATAACCTATCAATGCAGCTGTATTAAAATCACCAATACAGAAAAAGTAAATAGGTATCTTGTTATTAATTGCAAGCTTAAGAAATCTACTGTCAACTGATACACTGCTGTCAGTAATAAAAATAATTTTAGAGTTATACTCCATAGCCTCATCATTGAGTATAACTGCTGCCAAACCAATTCCATAACTAGCATTAGCAGTTCTGCTGTAATAAATCGGATCCCATTTCAACGCACTTTTGACACTCGTAAAATCGGTGTTCATTCCACCAGCATTCTGGTAGGTCAAAAAGCTCATAATATCTGAATCTGACATTGAGTCTACAATATTACTAACTATAAGTTCATTTCGATTTGCGTTATTAACATTATATATATTTGAACTTTTTGATAATACTCAATTGCATCTTCGTATCTGCTGAGTGACATACAAACATTTGCAGCATACTGATACGCATCTGCACAGTTCTCATCGAGTTTTATAGCTGATAAAGAAAGACTGAACGCCTCTTGTAATTGCCCATTATAAAAGGAAGTTTCCGCATTTGAAATTAATTCTGCAAGTTGATCTTTTTTGTCCATTGGCATCCAAATCATCCCCTTACGTAACATCGGTTTTTTTCAGTTCGTTTATTAGCTCTATATCATAATCATTTGGAGCATCACTGAATGCTTTTTCTGCTAAAGTGACAGCTTCTTTTGAAATCGTAACCTCATTAGCTAAAACGTTCTCCAAAAAATTTTCAAGAGCCACCCGTTTTTCTCCATATTTCGCCAGTTCTTCAGCATCTTCCACAAGAGCATTCACAAGAGAGTCGTCATGAAATTGCATAGAGATATTTTTGAAGAACATATCATATGCGTCTTTTACCATTTTAATCTCCTCTCATAATTAGCGATTAATAGGAAAGCCAGTTACTATCCCTTCACCGCCTGGTTCAACAATCACTCTAATATCTAAACTATAACACAAGATATGAAGTTTCGTCAATCCTTAATGAATTACGCAAAGAAATATGGAGTGGTTTTGTCAATATCACTTGACACATTTTATTCGAACAAGAATTATGCAACGAGAAAGATATGATCATAGTAGAGCTTTCTTCGGGCTGCCGGAGGCAGACCACCGTTGGCGGTGCAGATTCTTCTGTTGGCCCAGTAACTCATAAAATATCTCCAGATCATGGTCTTCAACTCTTTCATAGTGTAGTTCTCCGGCTTGTCCTCACGGCTGTAGAACAGCTCTTCTTTCATTCTTGCCCACATACTTTCACAGCG
>NZ_QTYG01000100.1:0-2148 GCF_003462045.1 Ruminococcus sp. AM31-15AC
GTATTATGATAAAGCAATGGAATGGACTGAGAAATATATTGCTGATAATAATTTGCCGAGGTTTTAATTATGAAGTTTAATGATAATAATATTTTGCTAAAAGAATGGCTTGAGAGATATAACAACCAGAATGAGTCTATAAAAAAAGAATTAGACAGATTGCATGGCGATTTAGTTCAAGGCAGAAATAATAATTTTCAGTTGCTGAAAATTAAAAGGTCATATAAATATCCCGAAAAAGGTGACATATTTGTGTTCCAGCCACGGAAAAATATATTTTTTTATGGATTGGTTTTGAATGTCCATGTAAATAATTTGCAAGGTGAAGATATGTATGTTGTTGCATTGTTCAGTATTAAATCAAAAAGTGTTGATAAGTTTTCGTTTGTATTAGATTATTCTAAGCTTTTGCTTGCGCCGCTTATGGTTGATAGGTTTTATTGGACAAAGGGTCTATTTTACAATGTTAGTCATACTGACAATTTAGGAACGCCTCCAAGTTATGGATTTTTTTAAATAGCACGAGAAAACCAATTTTGGAATGAATTTGACGAACCGCTTGAACAACGTCCTGAATATTTGTCATCTGGTGCCCAAACGTCTATAGGCGTAGGATATAAAGTTAATAAGGAACTGATTATCAACAAGAAATTATTGGAGTTCGACGATTAGAAAAAATGGATGGTATTCTGATATACATAAAGGTTGTTGATACAATCTATTAAAAATTTAGGGCAGTAATTTAGTGAATTATTGCTCTAAATCACGATAAGAATGCAGTATATTGTAGGCACAGGAGCATTTTCAAAAGCCGGAAAATCATGCAGGCTTTTAACTGCATTCCATAAAACAGGATCAGCAGGAAATCTTATGATCGGCTCATATGAATTGGGAAAAACGGCTGATAAATACATAAGTGGAGATGCAAGTTTCACCTGGGAAGAGATAAAGGGCGACTTATTTAAAGTTGCAATGACAGGAACGTCAATGTGGGGTTCTGCAAAGGACTTTGGCACATCTTATTGCTTTGTTGCTGGTACACTTGTGACTACTGAGGACGGACAAGAACCGATTGAAGAAATCGAAGTCGGCGATAAGGTTCTTTCGGAGGACGAAACAACAGGTGAAGTAGCAGTCAAAACGGTTACTGAAACTTATATCAATGAAACAGACGAGCTTATTCATATTGGTGTAAATGGCGAAACAATTTCTGCTACGCCGACACACCCGTTCTATGTTGACAAGCTTGGCTGGACACTTGCAAGAAGTCTTAGAGCTGGAGATGTTCTTGTTCTCAGTAATGGTGAACTTGTAACAGTTGAATGGGTTCAGCACGAGATTCTTGAATCACCTATCAAGGTTTATAACTTTGAGGTTGAAGATTTCCATACTTATTTTGTGGGTGAAAATGGGGTTTTTGTTCATAATGGGTGTGGAAAATGGGAAGAAGTAAATGAAAGTATGAGTGAAAATTCTCGAACTTATCAAGAAAAGATTACTGGGAAATCTGGTAAGGCATGGGTTCAAAATGGAGTGAAATTTGATGGCTATAGAAATGGCACGTTAATAGAGGCTAAAGGCAATTATGATAATTTTGTGAATAAAGATGGTAAGTTTTATTCTTGGTTTAAAGGCAAGGACTCTTTATTGGATCAAGCTTCAAGGCAGACAATTGCTGCGGATGGTACTGCCATTGAATGGTATGTACAATCAGAAAAGAGTTATAATGCAATCTCAAATATTTTGCAAGGTTACGACAATATTGCCGTTATATTCAAGCCATAAGCGAGGGGAAAATGAACTATAATTTAAATTTTTATATTCCAATATCTAAAAATAATGATTTTCAAGTATTTGAAGTAGTTTGTGAAATGCTCGAATATGTTAAGCTGGAATATTCAGAAATATATCCACATTATTACACTGCTTGGTCTAAAAATAAGGCGGAAGAATACATTAATGTTCCAGAAAAACTTCAAAAACATTTTAAGTCGAAATATGCAGTATGCCTTTTTTTCATCTCAAAATGAAGATGTTTCATGTGGTTATATTCTTAACAATATGTTTTTAATTAATGGGTATTTTGTTCTAAAAGTTGAATTACCGTCAAGCATTAACATGAGTGACAAGGAAAACATAAAAAAATAT
>NZ_QTYG01000101.1:0-2097 GCF_003462045.1 Ruminococcus sp. AM31-15AC
AGCGTCCCTTTGGGGATGCACAGCTCATCTGCTGCTGCCTTGGTGCCAATCTCCTTTGCGAGCTTTATTGCCTGCTTTTTAAACTCTTCATCATATTGTTTTCCTGTTCCCATTGATGACACACTCCTTTGTTTTTATTATACTTTGATTGTTTTGTATGTGTCAAGTTTTATTATACAGGATTACTTCTTATCCTTACCCATACTGTTCTTTAGCACCTGACAGCGTGATTTCATAATCCGTGCGCACTCGTCCCACTGTGCTTCGCTGATGATCGGCTCGAAATCACCCTTGTGATAAACGTAGGTTGAGATGTCATAATTGTTTTTCCTCTTTTGCTCCAGATAGTTATTGGTACTTGATTTATTGTACCCGATATAGCCCTTGTAGGTTGCGTTCTTCAGTATTCTGTTTACCTTTGAGACGTCCCACTTGACGTTACCCGATGAGTCCCTGCGTTCAAGGCGATATAGCTCGTTGACGATCTTCTTTATTCCATAGCCGTGCAGATAGTAATCATATATTATCGTCACCGTTTCCGCCTGCTCCGGATTGATCACATAGGTTGAGCCGACTCGGTCGTACCCAAGAATATTTCCGTTCCCGTATAGCACACCGTTCTCGCGGCTGATATATTGTCCCGCACGAACTCGCTCAGAAATTTTTCTACTCTCGTCCTGTGCAAGAGTAGCCATAAGCGTAAGTCTGAGTTCTCCGTCACCGTCCATTGTCCAGATGTTGTCCTCAACAAAGTAAACCTCAATACCCAAGTTCTTTAGCTCACGAGTAAACGTCAGCGTGTCAACCGTATTTCGTGCGAATCGACATACCTCTCTTGTAACTATAAGATCGAATTTTCCTTGCCGTGCGTCCTCGATCATTTGCAGGAATGACGGTCTTTTCTTAGCCTGCGTTCCCGTAATTCCTTCGTCAATGTATTTGTCGATAACGTTCCAGTTATTATGCTGTTTTGCTTGATCGTCATACCATTGAAGCTGATTTTCCAGAGCGGAGATCTGAGCCTCGTGCTCGGTGGATACTCGTCCGTAAAACACAACCGTTCGTTGTCTGTTCCTGTCTGGCTTTAATGTTGTGTACATTCAGATCACCTGTCCTTTCAAAGTCATGCGCTTTTTTTCTGCTTTTGATTGTCGTAATTTCTGATGATGTTCAGGTATGTAGGCTGATTTATCAAGCCTTTTTCAAAGAGAATTTCGATCATCAGCCTTACCTCATACTCAAATTCGATCTTCAATGAGTTACCTCCGTACTACAATTTTACTATTTTTTCAGCCGCAATGTAATCACCAACTGCAACCAAATTTTTCTCTTTACTTGTAGCAGTATCAATAAAAATCACATACTGTTTTCTTGGCACCTCTGATTTAATCTCTTTGATACTGCACAGCATCCTCGTAATCGATAATTCCATTGATCTTCCGTACTTCGTTTACGCACATAGCGTGCAGACTTTGCAATGTTTCATCATCAACATCATTTATCGCCGCAGTCATGTGAGACAGTTTTCCAAGCTCGACAGCGACCTTGAACATCAGACGAGCAAGCCGCTGTTCCGTACCTTTTATCTGTGCCTTGACCGTTTCCGTAATCAGTGGGGAGAGGTAGTTTACCTCTTCCTGCTGTCGAAGATAGCCGATGTAAAACTTCACGGCTTTCTCAATGAACTCCGTTTTTGAGGCGCAGTTGTCCCCACGATACTCCTGTTCGATTTTTCTCATAGTTTCCGGCTGAAAGTAAACAGCTATTTTTTTTTGCCATAAATTCGCTCCTTTTCTGTCACGACTCCGTTAATTACGCCGATTTTACGCAGTTTTCTGCTCCTGCGGCCCCTGATTTTCTCCAAAATCCGTATTTTGACTCCATGAGGCGACTGCCTAAAATATACACAAGATAATCCTGTATAATAAAACTTGACACATAAAAAACAATCAAAGTATAATAAAAACAAAGGAGTGTGTCATCAATGGGAACAGGAAAACAATATGATGAAGAGTTTAAAAAGCAGGCAATAAAGCTCGCAAAGGAGATTGGCACCAAGGCAGCAGCAGATGAGCTGTGCATCCCCAAAGGGACGCT
>NZ_QTYG01000102.1:0-2066 GCF_003462045.1 Ruminococcus sp. AM31-15AC
ATAATATGTAACTTTTGTGTTAAGTTTTGGTGATATTCTACTTAACATACATCTAAACTCATTTGCAATATTAAAACTCATTTTTATATCCTCCTTTTTTACCTTCTTAACTTTATTACACTAAGAATTTTATTCTTGGTTAATTTCCAGTACCCTATACATAGTAGCGAATACACAACTACTCCTGTAAGAATTTCAAAGACAAGTGCTACAATCCCTCCGCAAAAAATCCTAGCTACTATTCTTACTACTATAATCATAACAACACCAAACAAAACATATACCATAGATTTATAAATTACACTTGAACATGAAATATACTTATTAATTTTTTTATATTGCCAAAAACAACTAACTAATTCGGCCGCCATAGTGCCTATAGCAGCACCTAATGCGCCTAATCTTACTATTAAAAGTAAATTTACTATTAAATTAATTCCTGCTCCCCAAAATACAGACTCTATAAATATTTTTTCCTTTTGATTTGGTATTAAATATTGCATACGCACCACTAGGGAAAGCCCTTTTATCACGAGAATTGGAGATAACATCATAATCACTCTAATGCACTCATCATATCCTGAACCGAAAAATAACGGTGTGAACTCCACAGAAATTGCAAAAATCCCACACGCCATTGCAGAAGAAACTGCCACTATTAGTTCTATTGATAATAAAAATAGTTTTTTTGCTTCATTTATCAATCCATTGCTATTCAAAGCAGTCATTCGTGGTAACATAACAGTTCCAATACCTATCAGTATTCCTATTGGAATATTAATGATTTTATCAGCATTATAATAATAGCCAACTTGTTTATAAGTACTTAATAATCCTAACATTGTTTTATCCATAATATGATATACAGACATTGCCATTAAAGGAACAAACAATACTAGGTTTGGTTTAATATGTTTGACAACTTCTTTCTTTGAAACAGTCCTAATCGCTTTCACATCAACTTCTTTCGACGCAAAAAACCAAAGTATTATATTACTAAGAAATGTACTTCCGGCCATAATCAATGTGTAAATCCAAAGATCACTCGGCTTTCTAACTGTTGATAGAATTAAAACCACAGAACTTATGCGAATAATCATATTTCTTGATACTGTTGTTTTAAATTTTTCTACTCCGAAAAACAACCAATTGATATCAACAAGCGATCCTAATAAATAAAAAATTTGTAAAAATGCTATATAAACATTTTGAGAACAAATTCTTGTCAAGTAAACAACATATATACCTATAGACAACAATGTACAGCACATCTGGAAAAAATATATATTCCAAAATGATTTACTTCTTTTTTCCCTATCATCACCACAATTTGCAATAGTTCTCGTTCCATAATTTTCAACTCCTAACATTGCAAATAAAGTAAAGTAATTAATAATAGATTGCGTATATGAAAAAACACCTTGTTTTTCCGCTCCCAAAACTCTCGCTAAATATGGCGATGTAATTAGTGGGATACATGTATTTAATATTTGATATATTGTCTGATATCCTAAATTTTTTTTTAATTTACTCATATGACTCCCCTTCGGACCAAATATTTCTTTCTGTTTTTCGAGAAGACAATATTCCATACATCAACCACATGAAATAACACTTTACTCCTGGTCCAATTGGTGCTAAGCCTTCGAAAAAACTATTAATTCCATAGCCTATACATACAATGACAAGTATTGAAGAATAAACATTTGTTCTATCAAATTTTAAGCTTTTTATAATCGGTAAATATGCTATACCAATTATAATACTTCCTGTAATAATGCCAAATTGTAATATACATGATAAAGGAAAGCATTCAAAATACAAAGAACCTATTCCAGTCAACCAATGTCCCTTTATTAAAGTTGGAAATTCTGATAAAATAGATATTCTTCCAGATGTCAAAGAATCTAAACTTGAGGCATCTCTCCCCGCAAACATAATATTATTCACAACCATGTTAAACATACTATCATTCAACAGTAAAGTTAATGTGGCAATTATTACAATTGTCATTAATAAATATTTTAAGTTTTCGATTAAATTGTTTTCCAAAAATAATATAAAGT
>NZ_QTYG01000103.1:0-2046 GCF_003462045.1 Ruminococcus sp. AM31-15AC
TTTTTAAATGTAGCTTCATATTGTTGCTCCTTTGATTTCTTATAATACAAGGCAATACCGCACAAAGACTGCTTGACGGTGTTATGCGGTATCGCCTTATATTTTTATGCTGTTATCCATACTTTATCAGCTCCGATCTATATTGTAAAATTACAAATTTATATCACCACTGCTTTGTGAATAAAATGAAAAATCACCCGTTTCACAATCTACCAAAGCATAGTATAATTTTTCCTCAGTAGGGCTATAGAGTGAAACTGTCCACATTGGAGTACTTGAATATACGCCCGTTTCAGCGTCCACCCAGTATATCTTATTCTCAAGTCCTATGTAATCCACCTCGTAACTGGAATTATCACTTAAATTGTCATCAATATATCTAAGTGCAGAATATGGTGTTATCACCTTGTCGATATTCTCTTTTTCATATTCACAAAATACATTTTCATTATTTCTAAAACAACCTATATCGGACGAAGAAGTTATAAGCACTGTGTATCCCGCTGGATTTGAATTTATTTTGCTCAATCGACCTGTGAAAACATCATTGACAGAGGATTCCCTGCCCTCAAAGCCACTGTTAGCTGCTCTCAACGGTACTCCGTTATCCTGTTGCACCATATCTATTCTGAACGCATAAGTATCGTTTATTTTCTCAACTCTGATCTCAAAAGGCGACATTTGTGGGTAGCCAATTTTTCTCAGTCCCTCTGAAAATTCAGCACTTTTTTCTATTGCCTCACTTATGGACATTTCACAGTCTTTAAGCTTATATTTCTCATCATCAAAGGTGTTGCAACAATAATATCGTTTTACTGTAATGTTTTCATTAGTTAGAAAAAAAGCCTCCGCATCTTCGTCTTTGATCCATACTATCGAACCACCATCATAATCAGTAAAGTAGGGATAACCTCCTTCGGCGTTAAGCTGATGATATTCACCCATATCGTCACTGCTAACACTTATTTTGCTAAGATCAACAGGACTGCCGTTTAAATAGTCTATAAATCTCTGCTCTTTATTGAACAGAAAACCGTCCGACGGCTTATATAACGTTCTGCTAACTGAACTCACATCAGCTATTCTTACACTGTCACGAATAGTGAAATGGGCATA
Organism: Ruminococcus sp. AM31-15AC; assembly: GCF_003462045.1. Lineage (NCBI taxonomy): Bacteria > Bacillati > Bacillota > Clostridia > Eubacteriales > Oscillospiraceae > Ruminococcus > Ruminococcus sp. AM31-15AC. The sequence continues at coordinate 1,117 of NZ_QTYG01000103.1, forward strand.
CTCCAATTTGAGGGCTTTTGAATATGTATCTGTTATTTCATTTACAGGCACATATTCAGAATTAAATTCACTGAATTTTACATTATTAGTTTTGTTTGAACACGCTGAAAGTACCATGCACACCGCAACAACCAAAATACAAATCTTTTTCATCATATTTTATCCTCTAAAGTAAGAGCCGCTCGTCATTACCAGCAAGATAATCCGCAGCGGCTCAAAATACTATTCTTTAGTTAAAACTTCCTGACGCAGAAGCACTTGAAACATACTTTGAAATATTTGTGTAACCGCCAGACACTCCAAATTCAGCAACAACATCATAAGAATAACCCTTCTTATAATTAGAATTTTTCCAATTTGTTGTTCCTTTGTTCCAGATATCGAAAGAACCACAATTAATAGTATGGCTTGAAGATCTGTATCCATTTGCTAAGACACTAAACTTGCCACTTGTATTTATGGATTTGCAGGTGGATTTTAAATAGCCATTATTCTGTGCCTTTATACCATACATCCATTTCTCACAAACGTTATCTGATGACGGAGCTCCTTTAGTATAGTGCAGATCGTAGGAGTTTGCCGCACTAGCCCCAATAGCCATAGAACTCATCATCATAACAGCAGCACCCATAGCTGCGATTCTCTTAACGATCTTTTTCATATTAAACGTCCTTTCATAATATAAGAGTGTTTTTTGGGTAATTTTGTTGCAAATAAAATTAAATTTCATCATATCACACAATTATTGCAATGGGTAATTGTGCATAATGAATATTCACATCTTCATTGAACTCAGCAGCTTTCAATTATACAAACCGAAAAAGCAGTGAAAATGGCTGATTGAAATACATAAGTTTGTATGTTTTCACAATTGCACGTACTTGTTTTTATTATTATTGCATAAAAAATGTGCACTCCTTTCCTCAAGAT
>NZ_QTYG01000104.1:0-1916 GCF_003462045.1 Ruminococcus sp. AM31-15AC
GGCTAACAGAAGAATCTGCACCGCCAACGGTGGGCTGCCTCCGGCAGTTCGAAGAAAGCTCTACTATGATCATATCTTTCTCGCTGCATAATTCTTGTTCGAATAAAATGTGTCAAGTGATATTGACAAAACCAAGACCAATGCAAAAACTGCGTATTTACGGCATATTTGCGGTCAGCTTTGCTGTCCGCTGTGAGGGTCATGGCGGCTTCAGACGCCATGACTTTAACCTGCAATGAAATATTTCACTTTCATCGTCATGCGGCAAATCGGAAATTTGTTCATAACCAACATATCCGGTTTCCGATGTGCTTTTTAACTGATTTCCGAACTTCTCGTTTATCCCCTCGTACAACGCGCACAATCGGCGTATGTGGGCTTGTACCGCCTAAGGTGGTATGGTTTACCCTACTACGAGTGAAAAGGGCAAATATCGCCGTTGTGTTGCGATGACATTTATGAATACTGTTTTGACTGCTGAACATCCCCATTCTTATTCGCAGAAGAGAAAAGGCGGACTGTCAATCAGCGAACCTATCTGCCAATTCTGTTTTGTTACTCACCTCTTAGCAAGTATAGCTATTCTTTCTTCTGCTATTAATAATATTAGTTAGTATTAATCCTTAAAGGTATTGCGCAGTGACACAGAGGGTATCGCAATTCATGATCTGTAATCACGATAAATCAGCTTGTAGGAATTTTCTATCTGCCTGCCGCTTGGCGCATAACGTTTCTGCACTCTTATGAGATCTTTCTTTGCAAGCTGACTAAGTATGCGGTCGATGTTTCTCACGGACATATTACAGGTATGGGCAATATTTCTGCGACTTACCGTCGCACACTTTTCATCGTAATCGTAGTCGCTGTAAAGTACAGTCATCACCATGAACGCCTGCGGTGTGATGTCATCATATATTGCTGCCGGGAATGTCGGTTCAATATATCTTCTGTAGAATTTCTCGTTGACGGTTTTCATATGCATCTTCCTTTCGTTTTTCATTTTTATTTTTTCTTCTGCCCCACAGCAGTACAGTTCCTGTCAGAAAGTCTTGTTTGACTTAAGGACGTTTTTCCAAGCTTGATACGCTCCTGCTCCTTCTGCATGATCTTCGCTGTACTTCGCCGCTTGATATCTCTCCTGCATGGGATTTAATTGTCAAGATTCTTTTTGTCCGTTCACCCTGTAGCCGATGAAAAATACTTTTTTATGCGTGTGTGAAAAATATTTGTATACCTGCACAGTTTTCTGAATTGTATTTTAGCTAACTCGACTACTGTTACGATAATCAGCTCTCTCTGCTACTTACTATCTACGTTCTTGCTTTTCTACAACTTTTTTACAAAGGATTTTTTTATTTCGTATGTTTGCACAAAATCAGAACAGATTATTTATGAAGTTTGCTCTCACTTGTATACGGAAAGGAGTCGCCGTTTTGACAACCCTTAATACATAAAGTTTGTAGGCTTGAACAAATTCGTAACAAATTTTATGTAGAGTTTGCTCTTACTTGTATAGGGGAAGAAGTTGAAGGTTTAACAACCTTTTTTCAGTGTTCCTTTAAAAGTTTGTATGATTGACTAATGGACGAAGCAGTGATGGCTTTTTGTTTTTGCATTTCCACAACACGATGCAGTAGTACATGGCACACGGTCTACCGTAAAAAGTAAGGTTATAAATATCTATGATCCGACATAGAAAAACCACTGTCGTGATTGCGACAGTGGTTTGAAAGAATAATTTTTTATGTTGATGAAAGCACATTCAAAAAAATAATGCCTCTTGTGAATTGAATGTATTTACTGCTTTAATCTTAACGCTATTCTATATTATTTTTTAATTCACAATAAGCGATCCTTTCGCTATCGTGAAAATAAATAAAATTTCTCTCCTTTATGAAAGTTTACATTAAAATTAG
>NZ_QTYG01000105.1:0-1906 GCF_003462045.1 Ruminococcus sp. AM31-15AC
CGCTGTGAAAGTATGTGGGCAAGAATGAAAGAAGAGCTGTTCTACAGCCGTGAGGACAAGCCGGAGAACTACACTATGAAAGAGTTGAAGACCATGATCTGGAGATATTTTATGAGTTACTGGGCCAACAGAAGAATCTGCACCGCCAACGGTGGTCTGCCTCCGGCAGCCCGAAGAAAGCTCTACTATGATCATATCTTTCTCGTTGCATAATTCTTGTTCGAATAAAATGTGTCAAGTGATATTGACAAAACCACTGCACTTTCGCAGGAATTACTGTTACATTCGGCGCTGTGCTCATTTTCGATCTTCCTTTCCGTTATATTTTTAATTCTCACTCCGTTGATAAGCTCAACCTCTACGGTACAAAAATGGCTTATACAAATTCGTGAAACACACGCTTTGAATAAGCCAATATCCAACGTATTTAATTGTTCGTGATTTTCAAGCAGAGCCTTGATTTTATCTGTTTTCTGAGGGCTGTCATTGTAAGTGCAGCAGTCGTATTTCATCTCAGCAAGTTTATAAATCTCTGCTTTAGCTCTGTCAAAATCTACTTGGATTGAATCGGTCATACGGTTGATTTCATTTTGCTGACGGACTATATCGGCAGTAGGTGAATAAATGCTGATCTCGCCGCCGGACTCCAATAAACTTGGATTAGCTATTGCAGAATTCAGAACAGTCAGCACTGCTCCGATTATCATCTGATCAGTCAGCTGATATTCAAATTTGCAGCAATCGGGATTTCTGCAATCCCAATGTTCATATTTCGAATTGCCGCCAATTCTTGAAAGTCTGTGACCACATTCGGCACAGTATGTACGATTTCTGATTTCCTGTAAATCATCGGATATCAGATTAAACGTAGTTGCTTTCCGTATCCGCTTTTCATTTGCTCGTCTGAAAATATCCTCGGCGATCAACTGCGGATATTTGTCGGTACCGAGATACTTCTCATTTTCGATTATCCGCTTGACCATATTTTTGTTCCACTTATCTGAATCTGTATTGTAGCGAATTTTCTCACTTTCCATTAGCTTGGCAATTTGCAGTAGGCTTTTGCCTGAAAGATATTCACTGAAAATCGTCGCAACAGCGCATACCTCTTTGGGATCAGTTGTTATCACTCCGTTCTTCATGCAGTAACCAAACGGTATTACTCTGTTTTTTGCCATATTAATGTCACCTCCGCTTATAACAATACCACAAAGCCTTTGAAATAGCTATATCCAAAGGCACTAAATCTATGATAATGAATTTGTCTATTTTATCTTTTCTTTAAATTTCAATCCGCCGATCAAGTGAAATTCCAACTCATGTTGATTGATTACAACGATCCTCTCAACTATACTCTCAAATGCTGATTCTTCAAACTTGGTTATTGGCTTATCGCGCATTTCAAAAAAGTCGATTATGGTTTTGTCAATATCACTTGACACATTTTATTCGAACAAGAATTATGCAGCGAGAAAGATATGATCATAGTAGAGCTTTCTTCGGGCTGCCGGAGGCAGCCCACCGTTGGCGGTGCAGATTCTTCTGTTGGTCCAGTAACTCATATAATATCTCCAGATCATAGTCTTCAACTCTCTCATAGTGTAGTTCTCCGATTTGTCCTCACGGCTGTAGAATAGCTCTTCTTTCATTCTTGCCCACATACTTTCACAGCGTGCATTATCATGACATCTTCCGCCGGCACTGTTCATGCTTTGAATGATCCCATATTTCTTTACAGCAGCTTGGTACTCTTCGCTTGTATACTGACTGCCTCTGTCCGAGTGGATGATACAGCCCTTTATATCAGGATATGATTTGTTTGCGTTTTCAAGAGTATGGCAGCAGAGCGAAGCTCTCATATTATCTTCAATAGCTATCCCCAGCGGCATCAGATCAAAGCAGTCAA
>NZ_QTYG01000106.1:0-1846 GCF_003462045.1 Ruminococcus sp. AM31-15AC
GACGCTGTAAAAAAAGCGCAACAAAGCCCGTGGATTCCCTCGATATGGAAGCCCACGGGCTTTAATATATCACACAGCAAAAAAGAACTATCTAATCTTGAAAAAAGGGTACAGCAAACACACCGGCAGAAATACAGCGCTTTTTGCCGATTATTAAAATGTTGAAAAATATCTTTTTCAGGCTGCTTTTCTGATTGCGATCTTCTTCAAGTGAAATTTATGCAGATTAAAACCACAGCAAATCATCGCAATTTCTAAATTCATGGCATTTAAGCCACGTCTTCTGGCTCTTGTGTATGACCGATTCCACTTGATGATACCATTTGCACCTTCAGATTGAATGCTTCTGTTCATTCTGAGAAGCGCTCCATGAATACAATTAAGATTGTCCAAAACTTCTTTGTGAAATGCAGTCAATTCTTCATTTATGCGAACTATGCGATTTCCCTTGCATTTGCAGCACTTTTCTTTATGAGAACAGTTTGCACATTCTTCACACTGATAGAATTCTTCTGTTCTCCCATATTTGTTTCCCTTTATGGGTCTGCTGTAAACGTAATGGAATTTTTTGTTGTTAGGACACACCAGATCACCGTTTCCATCTATGCGGAAATTCACTGCTCTGTATGGATCATTATGGTATTTAATATTCTTGCTTTCTTTTTCATACATGGTAAATTTCATGTATTTTCTCATTCCGTGTTCTTCACAGTACAGATAGTTGTTGAAGCTTCCATAGCCTGCGTCGGTAACTGGATATTCAGGATACTTTCCATATATTCTGTGGAATTTTTCCATAAGCGGCTTGAAGCAATCCATATCCGAGGCATACTGCTTTACGTCATATACGGCGATATACTCATCGCAAACGCCAAATTGTATGTTGTAACCTGGGAGCAGTTGATCGTTTCCCATATAGTCTTTTTTCATACGCATAAATGTTGCATCATGGTCTGTTTTGGAATAACTGTTTCGTTCATTGCCGCATATTTTTATGTGCTCTGCATACTTTTTTAGTCTCGCAATGTAACTTGTAAGCTTATCATAATATCGCTGTTCTGGAGTTTTATGATGTCCACGTCCCCTGACAGCAGAAGCAGGATCAAAACCGCAAAGCTGTATATATTGCTTCAATATCTGTTCGAGATATTCGATGGCATATTCTTCGCGAACTCCGAATTTCACACCAAATGCGGCTATTCTTTTATTTATCTCACTTAACAGTTCTGTTATCTTTGCAAATACTTTCACGCGATTTTTCTCACAGCTCTTTTTCCATACCCAGCTGTATTTGTTGGCGTTGGCTGTGATCTTTGTTCCGTCTATGTACACATGATCCATATCTACGTTTTCTTGTTCAAATATGTAAGCATTGATGTCAGCGAATATCTCTTCTATTTTTCCGTTAAGCACATTGTTCATAAAATTGTCTATCGTCATATGGCTTGGCGGCGGTTCGTCCTGTAATAACCACATAAAGCGGATATCTGTTTTGCACAGCTTTTCTATTTTTCTTAATGATTCATAGCCATTTTCCATGAATGCGAACAGTATTACTTTTAGCAAAGTTTTTTCATCATATCTTGGTCTGCCTGTCCTGCGTTCCTCAGTCGTCAGGTATTTATTTAGGTCAATATGATCAATAACTTCACAAAATGTATATACCGGATCTGTTGTTTCAATAATTTTTTCAATTTCTATAGGAAATTTTAATTGATATGGTGTATTATATTCTTGTTGGTATTTTTTCATCAAATTTATTATACCACAAAAAAGACTGCTTTCCTACCCTTTTAAGGGTGGTTGCAGTCTTTTTTTATTGCGCGTTTTTTTACAGCGCCTTTTT
>NZ_QTYG01000107.1:0-1842 GCF_003462045.1 Ruminococcus sp. AM31-15AC
GTTTGTTCGCTGCCTGGAGCTGCTGTGCGATAGTAAGTGACTCTCCCGGTGTACGTGAGCCTGCACCTGTGTCTATTTCCCCGATCCGTGCCTTTTGCACCCACGTCCCCAGCGTCCCTTTGGGGATGCACAGCTCATCTGCTGCTGCCTTGGTGCCAATCTCCTTTGCGAGCTTTATTGCCTGCTTTTTAAACTCTTCATCATATTGTTTTCCTGTTCCCATTGATGACACACTCCTTTGTTTTTATTATACTTTGATTGTTTTTTATGTGTCAAGTTTTATTATACAGGATTAATATGACTTCCGCAGCGAGGGCATATCTGCTCATTTTCGGGTATAGTGCAGGTGATGACCTCGGTCTCGATGTTCTTTATGACCTCATCACGTTTTGTCTTTGCGCTTTTTCTGACATAACCCTTGACGTCCTTCTTTACAGGCTCTTCCGTTTTCTCTGCATATTCCTGTTCGGCCTCGTTGAAGAAAGATTGCTGATCTTCACATTCGGTTCGCTCGCTTGATGCTCCGAATATTTTATGCTTAGAGAGTATCAGCGCTTCAAGGAAGATATGATTATCTTTTCTGAGACATTCATTTTCGACCTCTAATTTGTCTATCTTCTTATCACGCTTTCTGATCTCTTTTTCAAGTACAGCGATATATTCTGCGTCTGTCATATTACCTTTTTCTATCACTGCACTCGCCTCCAAAAGTAAGATCTCACTGTATATATTTTATCATAAAAAGCCCGAAAAGTCTATTAAAATCAGACGTTTCGGGCATAGAAATATTATCAACCTATATGTTCATTTTTTCTGTTGAAAACTCAGCACACTTTTCCTTTCTTTGCAGGTTTGATGGCTGTTTTTTGATCTATCGAAAGACCTTCCATCAGCCAGCGAAATTCTTTCTGAGTTATCAACTTAGCCTCATTTGAATCTCTCGGCCATTTGTATTTTCCGTTTTCCAAGCGTTTGTAAAGCAGTACAAAACCGTCTTCTTCCCAGATCAGAGCTTTGATGCGGTCACATCGTTTCCCGCAGAACAGAAAGAGGCTTCCTGAAAAAACATCGAGTCCAAAATTCTGCTGCACGATAGCCGCAAGTCCGTCTATTGCCTTACGCATATCAGTGTATCCGCACACAATGTAGATATGCTCCGCATGGCTCACATCACCTATCATTCAAAACCACCAGCAATCGTCTGAGGGTTTCCGAATTGAAATCTTCGGGCAGATTGACGACTACGTTTCCTACGGACAAAGATATCTGTTCGTGTGATACTGCGATTTCCGGTTCAGTACTTACCGGAACGATCTCATGCTTTTCAACTTCGCCGCACAAAGCCTTACGCACCCGATTCAGGCGGTAGTAATAGGTTTTCTGATTTATGCCATTCTGTCTGCACCACTGTGAAACGTTCAAGCCGCTTTCATTTCTGAGTTGCACCATTTCTGCCCATTGCTTTAGTCTGACTTCGTTCTTTATCCTTGCTATTTCGTTCATTCTGATCAACTCCAATTAGACTTTTTTCTTACTTCTAATTTAGTCTATTTGGTGTTCGTTGGGTAGGGTGGTGGGTTGTTGGGTGGGGACAAAAAAAAGCCCGTAAATACGAGCTTTTCTTCGGATGCATCTATTTCATTGCACTAATATGGCAGGGGCAGAAGGATTCGAACCCTCGGCACGCGGTTTTGGAGACCGCTGCTCTACCAACTGAGCTATACCCCTAGATAAAAAAATGTGGTGGACCATCAGGGACTCGAACCCCGGACCCACCGGTTATGAGCCGGTTGCTCTAACCAACTGAGCTAATGGTCCACATAGAGCAAAAAAAATAGCAAG
>NZ_QTYG01000108.1:0-1822 GCF_003462045.1 Ruminococcus sp. AM31-15AC
GGCAATAATGGCATATACCAACAATATAACTAAATATAAAGTACTTGTAAATCCCTCATATAAAGTGATGTGATTTAACAGGGTTATGGTTGTTCCAAATATGATACTAAAAATCGAAAGAAATGTTTTTGCCTGTTTGAGAGATTTAGGATTTAGAAATCTATACACAAACCATGTCATAATAAAGCCCTGATAATAATTAATCACAAGCTCAAAGCATTTCCATAGCAAGTTCTTCATTTTGTCTTCCTCAAATACTGTGTTAATTTCTCATCAACAGTTTGTTTGTAGTTTTTACTCATATTTAATCTAAAGCCTTGCTTAAAAATTATCTCGTCTTTATTTCTATCTATATTAAAAATGTGACGAAGATTAACTAGAAAACTCTTGTGTATCCGAGCAAAATCATATTGAGAAAAATGAATCTCCAATTCACCAATATTACCTCTGATCTTTATCGGTTCGTTATGTTCTGAATGATAGATAACATAATGTTTACTGCTCTCAATATAATAAATGTTCTTTATTTGCAGCGGAACTCTTCCGACTTCTTTATTTTCCAAAATAATAATTGTGTTTTGCTTCATTTCATTGAAGAGCTGATTAACCACACTATGTAGTTTTTCTGTGAAAAAAGAATCATTGCTTTTGGTTATAAAATTCAGTGGTCGGAAATAAAGACTATCATAAACCAGTTCAGGATGATTGGTAACAAAAATTATGTAACAGTCGTTTGAACTTGAAATCTTAGCTGCTAATTGAAAACCGTCCGGCTCCGGCATATCAATATCAAGAAAAACCAAATCAAATGGTTTTATTAAGTGGTGCTGATACATCAATTCACTTGAAATGTAAGTTTCTAACTCAATATCTTCATTATTCTGTCTTTTAAATTCGGATTTGACAGCTTGTGACATATTATTAACAAATACTTTATTATCATCACATATTGCTACTCTGATCATATGTATTTCCTCCTTAAAATGTAGTATAAATCACAACAATTGTATTTGTGATATAATTTTACGACAAAATTCGCTGATTTTTTATAAATAATACAGATTTATGACTTCGGACTATATTTATACTATAACAAAAGTGTTGGAACCGGAAAGAGAGGCGGAGCATATATTATGAAAAAGCAAGTAAAAAGTTCAAATGTTTTTGGCGAAAAACAAAAGCTCATTATCGCCAAAATCTTGATCAATCTGCGAGAGCTAAACTTTCTAACACAAACAGATATAGCAAAACATCTTCATCTTTCTCCTATCACGATTTCTCACTATGAAAAAGGATTAACTGTCCCACCTACAGAAGTTGTGTATCGACTTGCCGACTTTTATAACGTTACTACAGATTATATTCTCGGCAAAAGTGCAAGCAGGACAAATCTTAATGACACTTATGCAATAAAGCTAACAAATAAAATGACTATAGGCGACGCTGTAGAAATAATGGCAAAGATGGACAACGCAGAACGTGAGCATTTAGCGTATTTCATTGAGGTTATAGGAAAGTCAAAAAAATAATTCAATTTAGAACTCTGAATTTGTATCAGGGTTCTTTTTTATTTTACCATAATAAAACAGCAAGGTCAAGCATATTATGTTAGTTTTCTGATCTTTGCATTTCGTGCTAAATATCTTCACCTTGTGCCAAATTCGTTGACATTTATACATAAAAGTATATAATATACATAAATTAATGGATTGTCTATTTACGAGGAGAGAATGCAATGGCTTTTAGAGTATTGAGAGCGGTTGATTAAACTGATACAAATCAATACATATATTATATCATAATACGACAATGGAAAAGTATA
>NZ_QTYG01000109.1:0-1754 GCF_003462045.1 Ruminococcus sp. AM31-15AC
AAGTTGAATATAATAAAAATAAATTGAGGAAATCTGAAACATATGATTCATTATTAGATTTTATCCTCATTGGAAATAAAAGTGAGTTTGATATATCGAAAATATCCTTCCCTCGTCCATACAAAAAGTTAGTAAAAAGCATTAACGATGAAGATAGAGATGCTTTTCTAAAATATTTGAGAGGATGGTATAAAGGCTCTGTAGATAGTGCTTGGTATGGTACACATGAACTGGTGAATAAATATCAGTATTATGGATATTGGTGTTTTGAAGCTGGTGCTATTGCAAAAAGACTTGGTTTTATAGATGACGATTTGAAAAATGAGCAGTATTATCCTTATGATATGGTTCATTTCAATTGAGTAATGACGAGGTGATAAAATGACACTTTCGATAGATGGTCGCTTATCTGAACTTATAGCGAACTCCTGTTCTTGAAACCTACATAAGAGAGGTAACAACGCTTGTTCATCTCACTGTGAACGGTGAAGAAATCGTTACAACTGTTGACCACCCGTTCTATGTAAAAAATCAAGGCTTTATCAAAGCAGGAGAACTGATAGTTGGTGATGAACTTCTTGATGTAAACGGAAATGTTCTTTTAGTTGAAAATTTTGATGTTGAGTTGACAGAAGAACCTGTTAAGGTGTATAATTTCCAGGTGGAGGATTTTCATACGTATCACGTTAGTGGCTTTGGTGTGTTGGTACATAATGCTGGGAAAGATTATTCTAGACGCGAACGTATGGGTAGACAAAAAGGTAAATCTCCGAGAGATCAGAAAAAACAACAAAAACAAGTTAAAGCAATAACACGTGAGTTGAAAAGACGTGGTGTGCCAGAAAATAAGATAAAAGATAATATACATGATATATTACATGACGAGGCATGGATTATCAAGAAGCACTAGAAGAGGCTTTGAATTATTTTGGAGTATAGGTAGGAAGTACAATGACTTTATCAGAAAAAAATACAATAACGGAATGCATCAATAAAATTAAAGGTGCGAAAAGTATAAAAATAGGGAGAGCAGCTGATTTAGTTTGGATTGCCATGAAAGGAATTGATGGTAAAGATTATGCACTCCATATGCAAACTTTTTTTAGATTTTGTAATATCGAAGAAGTATTAATTACTGATATGGATAAATATCAGCCAATATCACCAATGACCGAGACTGAAAATTTTAATTGGGATGTAAAAGGTAATAATTTATTTGACAAATGGTGCGATGATTTCAACAAAAATTTTTCAGATAATATTGTAATTAAATCTATTGAAATAAACAATTTTGGTGATCTTAAAATTAAATTTAGTAATTCTATAACATTAGATGTTTTTGTTGATACAACTTCTAATGATGAGTGTTGGCGTTTCTTTGTATGGCATGGAAAAGAAAGACATCTTGTTATAACTGGCAGAGGGATTCAATGTCGGGAGGATAATGTTAGTGAATAAAAAAGAGAGAAATTATATTTCAGAAAGACTTCAAGTACTTGTTGGAAATAAGGTTGCTGATATTAATAGAAATCATGGGGACATTTGGATTGATTTTGTTGATGAGCACGGTAAATGTTATATATTATTAATGCAGACTTTATTTAGAATATGTGACAATGAAAAAATTTTGGTTACTGACACAGACAAATATAATAAATTGGAATCAGAAAGTGATGATGATTTATTTGAGTGGGATGTTAATGGTGCAAATATATTTGATAAATGGGTTGCCTCTAACAAAAACGATTTACTTA